>NZ_JAATTW010000071.1:0-13180 GCF_013414205.1 Pseudoalteromonas sp. MIP2626 | reverse complement strand
TCCACGATGTGTGAAAAAGAAACCATCTAAATATCCCTATAAAAAAAAGCCAGTCAGTGTTAACTGACTGGCATTAGTAATAAAGAAGGGGTTTTAATTTAAGCGCGTAAATAACAGTTATATTGTTTGCTGCTTTGGCGAACTAAATACTTATTTAGTTCGCCAATAAAAATGTTCGCGTAGTTTAAAATTACAGTAACGCTTTAACCTCAGGATCTGCAAACGCTAATTCAAAGCGCTCTTTATAAAGCATTTGTAAGTCGTTGGTATGCATACTTGGAATGTCTTGCTCGCCAGTAAAGTTTTTATTTATAAGCGTAGCACCAGTGCGATCCTTAATTATTAGATCAAAGTTATACCATGAGTTATCAGTAAAAGCGTGGTGATCATACTTCCATTCGTTAAGTACGATTATAATAGTCGCAGTATCGCTATCTGCTTTAATGTCATTAATATCGACCTGTGGTGTGGTAGCTATTAGCTTAGCGTTAATACCAGAGCGAATAAAACCAGCAGCAAGGCGTTTACCTAAGTGTTGTGGCATAGTTTCGCCAGTAATGATGTTTTGTGTATAAGGTATACCAAAGCCAGAGCGACTTAATCCTTCAAAACCAGAGAGTTTGTCACCATTTACAACATATGGGCGATGATCTACCACTGCAATTTGTATTTCATCAACTTGGGGCTTATTTAACGTAGGAGCTGCTTGTTCTGCAGTCATAATGGCCGTACAGCCGGTAGTTAAAAGTAGGGTAACAGCGATAAAGATTGAAGCTATTTTGTTCACATTATATTCCTTTTATGTGTATTTATGATTAAATAAAACCAAATTACAGATCGTTAGGTAATACCATGAAAGTAATGGATTTTATTGGGCAAGATAGTATTAACAAAAGCTGAATAAATCAAGGCAGTATTAACTTTTATTTTTTTAATGGGCTTAAAGTACTGCTTTTAGCTAGAGTAGGTGTTTAAAATATTAAAATGTGAGTGAAATATATTACCAATTATTAAGCTTTTACAATGACTGTATTTACACCTTGTTACAGTAATTTGTCGCACAAAGCTGCAAACTGTCTTTTTATTGTTATTATGAAATGAAATAACATTGTAAGGACGATAACCTTGAAACTACGCACTTTATTAACAGCAATAGCAGTAGCGGTTGCACCGGCAATATCGCCGATGGTTGCGGCTTATCAAACACAAGATACCCGCTTATTACGCTTTCCCGATATTCATAAAGAATCAGTAACCTTTGTTTATGCGGGCGATATTTATATAGCAAACACTAAAACAGGTAAAAGCACGCGCTTAACTGATCATATTGGTTTTGAAACCTTTCCTAAATTTTCGCCAGATGGCAGCCAAATCGCTTTTTCTGCCCAATATAATGGCAGCCGCCAAGTGTATGTAATGAACCGCGATGGCTCCGACTTAAAACAACTGACTTATTATAACGACGTAGGTGTAATGCCGCCGCGCGGTGGTTTTGATTATCGTGTACTTGATTGGACCCCAGACGGTAAGCATATTGTGTTTAGAGCTAACCGTACCCCTTATGGTCAGCGTGTTGGCCGACCTTATATAGTGCCTGCTGCGGGTGGCCTAGAGCAACCATTAGCCATACCAGAAACTGGCGGTGGCATGTTATCGCCCGATGGCAAACAGTATGTGTATACACCCATTGATCGCGAATTTCGTACTTGGAAACGCACCCGTGGCGGGCGCGCACAAGATGTATGGGTTTACGATTTAGAAAATAACAAATCAAAGCAATTAACAACCAACAGAGCAACCGACCAACAGCCTACTTGGGTTAACAATAACATTTACTACGTGTCGGACAGAGAATACACGCTAAATTTATACAAACATCAAGATGGCAAAAATCCGATAAAAGTAACTAACCACAGCGACTTTGATGTGCTTTGGCCCTCGGCTGGGCCCAACGCCATAGTGTATGAAAATGGTGGTTATTTGTATCGCTTTGATGACGCCACGCAGCAATCTGAAAAGCTGAGCATAAATGTTCAAGGTAACCGTGAACATACAATGGCCTACAGTAAAAATGTTAGTGACTTTATTGATTCAATGGACGTATCGCACGATGGAAAAAGAGTACTATTTACAGCACGCGGCGAACTGTTTTCTGTGCCGGTTAAAAATGGCCCAACCCGAAACTTAAGCCATACGCCAAAAGGGCGTGAAATATCGGCTACATGGTCGCCCAATGGACGCTATATTGCTTACATGAGTGATGAAACAGGCGAGTACGAAATTTACCTAAAAGACAGAGCTAACAATAACCAAGTTAAGCAACTGACCAGTAATGGCAGTATTTGGCGTTTTGAGCCAGTTTGGTCACCAGATAATAAAAAGTTATTGTTTAGCGATCAGAATCACACCCTGTGGTGGCTCGATATTAAAACCGGTAAGCAGCGTAAAATTGATACCGCAAAATATAATGAAGATGGTTTAACTAGCTATATTTGGTCGCCTAATAGCGAGGATATAGTGTTTGTTAAAAATAACGAAAATCGCTACGCCTCATTATGGCATTACAATTTAAAAGACAAGCGCGTTACTCGCTTAACTGATGACATGAGCAGTGAGACAAACCCAGCGTTTTCTCCCGACGGGCAGCAATTGTATTTCACATCAGAGCGCGACTTTAATTTAACTTTTAGTAGCTACGAGTTTGACTACATGTTTAACAATGCAACCCGACTGTATTCGGTTGCAGTAAATAGTAAAATCAAGCCACTTAATACACCGCTGAGTGACGAAATAAGCATTGTTGACTCAAAAGCAGATAAAGACGATAAAAAGTCAGCTAAAGCACCCAGCAATTATATAGAAAGTAACGGCTTTATGAGCCGTGTTGTGGCGCTAAATGTACCTGCAGGAAACTACGGCGCACTAAGCGGCGTAAAAGACGGCGTATTAACACTATCGGCAGGAGAGCTTAAGTTAGTGCCTAATGCCGTTGATGGTGAAGTTGCCACAATAGCAGCAGGAGTGAGTAATTATAAAGTGTCGGCTAATGCTGAGCATATTATTGCTCGTGCAGGAAAAAACATTAGCGTAATAAAGCCAGAAGCTAAACAAGACTTAAAAGCTACGCAACTTAACTTGCAAGACATGGTATTAAAAATTGACCCGCAAACCGAGTGGGCACAAATGTATCGTGAAGGCTGGCGCACTCTGCGCGACTGGTTTTATGACGAAAACCATCATGGCCAAGACTGGGATGCTATTTTAGCGCGTTACCAACCTATGGCAGACGCTATTGCACATCGAGCCGACCTAGATTATGTATTAAGTGAAATAGCAGGCGAAATAAACTCAGGGCATATTTATGTTAACTCGGGCGATATGCCAACATCTCCTCGTTTACAGCATGGCTTATTGGGCGCAGAAATTAGCGCGCATAAATCAGGCTTTGTAAAAATAGAGACTATTTTTAAAGGCGAAAACTGGCACGAAAACTTTCGCTCACCGCTAAACGAAACCGGCATTAACGCCAATGTAGGCGATTACATAATTGCAGTAAATGGCCGCTCAGTAAAAAGCGTAGTCAACTTTTACGAACTACTAGAAAACACCCAAGGTAAATCGGTTGAATTACTACTCAGTAAATCACCAAGCCTAAAAAACAGCTGGAAAGTAATGGTAACGCCTATTGCCAGCGAAACTGGATTGCGTTACTTACAGTGGGCACAATCGCGCGCTGAGTATGTTAATAAGCTTTCAGATGGGCGTATTGGCTACGTGCATTTACCTAACACCCATTACGAAGGTAACCGTTCGTTATTTAAAAACTTTTTACCGCAAACTAATAAAGAAGCGATGATCATAGACGATCGTTACAATGGCGGCGGTTTTATACCTGAACATATGATCACTTGGTTAGCGCGTAAACCGCTTAACTACTGGAAACGCCGTGGTGTAGAGCCAACTAAAACCCCGCAGTTTGCACACGATGGCCCTAAAGCTATGCTGATCAATGGCTACTCTAGTTCAGGCGGCGACGCACTACCGTATTACTTTCGCCAAGCAGGTTTAGGCAAATTAATTGGTACGCGTACCTGGGGCGGTTTAATTGGTATTTCGGGCAACCCTGGGCTTGTAGATGGTGGCTCAGTTATTGCCGCTACTTTTAGAATTTTAGATAACGAAGGTAACTGGATCATTGAAAATGAAGGCGTAAGCCCAGACATAGAAGTGATTGATCGCCCAGAGCTTATTCAAGCCGGACAAGATCCGTCGATTGAACGCGCTGTAAAAGAGTTATTAAAAGAGCTTAAAGCAAATCCGAAAAAACCATTGGTAGTGCCAGCACCACCGAGTGAATTTGGTCGCTAATTGCAATAAATTAAGCTGCTAAGTTACGCAGCCTGTTAGCTACTTTGCGTGTGCTTGGTAGCTAACTAATTTATTAGAGTATTATTAAAAGCGTGATACCGCGCTTTAGTTAAAAGAGAGCTTATAGTGAAAAAATTATTACAGGTAGACTTTGATTTTGCAGGCCCGTTTGGGGAGCAAATGTCAGCAGCATTAAAAGATTTAGCCGAATCAATTAACCATGAACCCGGTATTATTTGGAAAATTTGGACCGAAAACCAACAAGGTCAACTTGCTGGTGGTATTTACCTATTTGAAGATGAAGCATCAGCTAATGCGTATTTAACTATGCACACAGCACGCTTAAAGGCTATGGGGGTTGCCCAAGTTCGTGGCCAATTATTCGATGTAAACCTGCCATTATCAGCGATTAATAACGCACCGCTTACCGTTAAATAGATTAGTTAAATAGTTAGTTAAATAGTTAAGCAGCCAAATAATAAGACGGGTTAAAAAATCATTTAAATTAAAGGCTGCCTAGTGCAGCCTTTTTTCAAAGCCCACAAATTAAATAACGTATTTTATATAGAGGAGTTACGCAAGAGCGGAGCGAAACCGAACAAGAGAATTAATAATACTCTATTCATCTCAGAGTGTTTAGATATGCTTTGCTACACAGAACATCCATGCTTTAGTTTTTAACAACATTCACAAAACATAAGTCGCTAAAGAAGGTGTCATATAAGCTTATTTAGCATCATTTTGATACTTAATAAGCTTGTTTACCTTAGAGTTAGTATAATTGGATTTATATACTTCGCTCGATATTGTTATTGAGCTTAAGTATAAAGTATTGTATTTAACATTTATTTTAACTATAGTTTGTACCATATAAAGTACAACTAAAGGTACGATCATGAGTAGGCTTCATTTAGATCAAGATATTCAGCCGCTTTCAGATTTTAGAGCTGGAGCTGCATCATTTATACGCCAAGTTAATGAAACCAGAAGGCCAATTGTAATAACTCAAAGGGGTAAAGGCGTTGCTGTGGTTTTAGATGTTGCTGAATATGAATCTATGCAGGAAAAAATAGAGTTATTAGAGGAAATACAAAAAGCTGAAGATCAACTCTCTATGGGGCTGGGTATTTCAAACTCAGATGCTCGTGCGCAAGTTTTAAAGAGTATTAAAGATTGAAAGTAGTTTGGTCGCCTTTAGCATTAGAAAAATTAGTCACTATGGCTAAATTTATTGCTTTTGATAAACCATCGGCGGCTGACAAATGGGTTAATGATATTTTTGATCGAACAGATTTACTTGGTACTCAACCTGAACTAGGTCGGGAAGTGCCAGAATTATTAGGCTCAAGATATCGTGAATTAATATTTGGTAGCTATCGAATTATTTATAAAGTTGAACATGAAATTAAAATACTCACATTACGCAATAGGCGTCAATTGCTTAGCTTGAGCGATGTAGAGTAATAATTAACCAGAAAAGTTAATTGTTAAGCCCAAAGACTGCGCTGGGCTTAATCTATTGCTAATTCTCTAAGTTTAGAATTTTTCATTTATCTCTTAAACCTAATCCCAAACCCGCCAACACCCAGCAACAACACAAATCCCCATACAAACATGTTGCCGTATTGGCTGTACACGCTGTCGCCTTGTATTAACTTAACGTCGGCTTTCATGGTGGTTGCTTCAAACTGTGGCATGCTTTGTTGCGTGTGGCTTATTGGGTCGTATACGCCGCTTACGCCGTTGTTAGTAACACGTATTAGTGGCCGCTGTAGCTCTAGAGCGCGCATGCGAGCGATTTGCATATGCTGGTGGGGGCCAATGGAGTCGCCAAACCAAGCATCGTTACTTACGGTAAAGAGTAAATCTGAGCTGTGCTGATAATTACCACGCACTAGGTCGGCAAATACTATTTCGTAGCATATAGCGGGTAGTATATTAAAGCCGTTAGCACGTAGGTTGTTTTGTACTTTGTCGCCACGGGTAAACGACGACATAGGTAAATCAAACAACGGTGCGATAGGGCGCAGTAAATCTTCAAATGGTACAAATTCGCCAATAGGGAGTAATTGGTGTTTTTGATAGCGGTTTTTATCTAGGTAGCGGTAGTGGCCGTGTTCATCATCTTTATTTTTATTACCCACTACTATAAGGGTATTAAAAATAGTTTTAGTGTCGAGTTGGTAGTCAACAACACCGGTAATTAGCGCGGTTTTATTAAATGAAGCGGCGCTGTCTAAGCCTGCTAGGTATGAGTCGGCAAGCGCTTCTATTTCGGGTACTGCGGCTTCGGGCCATACTATTAAGTCGGCGTCCCAGTGTGTGCGGGTTAGGTCTTGGTATTTACTCATGGTGGTCCAAAACTGGCTGGGATCAAAGCGCAGATTTTGTTTTATATTACCTTGTACAAGTAATGTCGACATGCTTTTTCCAGAGTACTGTGCTGTACCTGTGGTGTATGCACCGGCAAAAAGTAGTGCTAAAGCACTGCTGGTTATGGCCAATGTTTTAAAATCTTTTTGGCTTAGGCGATACAATGCAAAACCAATGGCAATACATACTAAGGTTAAACCAAATTCGCCAATATAAGGGGCAAGCAGTCTAAGTGGGCTGTCGGTTTGCGTATAACCAAAACTTAACCATGGAAAGCCTGTTAGTAAGTGTGCGCGTAAGTATTCGCTTATGGCAAAACTTACAATTAATAATGCGCCATAACTTTTAGGGCCGCTGGCAAAGCGAGTTGTTGCCCAAAAGGCAAGTGCAGGAAATAACGCTAAGTATGAACACAATAAGGCCATAAGCGCTAAAGAAGCGATTAATGGCATGCCGCCAAAAGTGGCTATAGATACATGTACCCAGCTAATACCAGCACCAAACCAACCTAAACCAAATATAAAGCCATATTTAGCGGCTGTTTTTGCGTGTGTTTTACCGGTGTTTTTTGGATTAATACAAAAAATGATGGCAGCAAGGCTAAAAAATGAAATGGGCCAAATTTCAAAGGGGGCATAGGCAAAAGTTAAAATAAGGCCCGCAATTAATGCGAGCCATGCTTTTTTATCTTTTGCTAATAAGGTGAACTTAGTTAGCAGAATCTTCACTGTAGTTATCATCAACCTTAGGAACGGTGACTTGCAGTTGCAAGATGCGGCGATTGTCAGAGTTGGTTACTTTAAATTGGTAACCTTCTATATCAATGGTTTCGCCACGGCTTGGCATGTGGCCAAAGGCATGTAATACAGTGCCACCAATAGTATCGGCGTCATCTGTGCTGTAACCTGTTTTAAAATGCTCGTTAAAGTCATCAACAGGGGTTAGCGCTTGTACTACGTAAACATGCTTAGCAAGTTGGCGAATATCTTGTTGCTCTTCTTCTTCGTCGTGCTCGTCTTCTATTTCGCCCACGATTATTTCAAGAATATCTTCAATAGTGACTAAGCCCGATACACCGCCGTATTCATCAATAACAATAGCCATATGGTAGCGTTGCTGACGAAATTCGTTAAGCAGGGTATCGACACGTTTACTTTCGGGTACTACCATTGCTGGGCGTAAATAATCGCGCAGTGAGGGCAGTAAGTCGTCTTTGTTTAAGATTAGGGGTAATAAATCTTTAGCGAGTAAAATCCCTTCTACATGGTCTTTGTCCTCACACACCACCGGAAAGCGTGAGTGCGTAGAGTGAACCATCATAGGTATGAGCTCTTCAAGCGGGCTGTCGATCTCAAGGGTGATCATTTGTGAGCGCGGCACCATAATGTCTCGCACTTTAAGCTTAGACACGCCAAGCACACCTTCAATCATCTCTTTGGTTTCTGGATCGATTACATCCCGCTCTTGCGCATCGGCAATTACTTCAACCAGCTCTTCTCTGTTCTGGGGTTCCCCTTGAAACTTTTGGGCTATTCGGCCCAGCCAGCTTTTTCCAGAAGAACCCTGGCTAGAATGCGAGTTACCGTCGCTCATTATATCTGATTACTCCGTTTATTTAAATTTCGTCCCGATATGGGTCTGCTATGTTTAGCTCAGCAAGTAATTGCTTTTCTATACTTTCCATCTCAAAAGCATCTTCACTCTTTATATGGTCAAATCCAAGCAAATGCAAGCATCCATGAATAACCATATGAGCAAAGTGGTCATGAAATGACTTTTCTTGCTCAATTGCTTCAGCCAATACAATAGCTGGGCAAATAACTAAATCACCTACTAAAGGAATATCTATTCCCGGTGGTGCTTCAAACTCAAACGACAGTACATTGGTAGGCTTGTTTTTACCACGGTAGTCGTTGTTGAGTTGTTGCGACTGCGCTTCGTCACTAATTACAATAGTGAGTTCAGATTCGTCGCGGTATTGGCTAAGGGCTTTGTCGGCCCAAAGCGCAAATTGTGCCTCGCTTGGTAAGTTGTCAAACTCACAGGCTATTTGTAAATCAAGTTCAGTGTTCACGGTATTACTCTTTAGTAGCAGGCGGTTGTTGAGCGGCAAGTTGCTCTCGGGCTTTTTGCTTTTCTAGGCGCATAAGTCGCTCGCTTTCATCGTTGCGCTCGTAGGCTTCAACAATACGCGCAACCACAGGATGGCGAACTATGTCTTGGGCTTTAAAGTGGTTAAAGCTTATTTCGTCTACGCCATCGAGTACTTCCATTGCATGGCGTAAGCCTGAGCGCACACCACGTGGTAAATCTACTTGCGTTATGTCGCCAGTAATAACCGCTTTTGAGTTAAACCCAATACGGGTTAAAAACATTTTCATTTGCTCTGCGGTGGTATTTTGGCTTTCATCTAAAATAATAAAGGCATCATTAAGCGTACGCCCACGCATATAAGCAAGTGGGGCAATTTCAATAACGTTTTTTTCGATTAGTTTTTCTACTTTTTCAAAGCCAAGCATTTCAAATAGCGCATCGTAAAGCGGGCGCAAGTATGGGTCGACCTTTTGGCTTAAATCGCCCGGTAAAAAACCGAGCTTTTCACCTGCTTCTACCGCTGGGCGGGTAAGCAATATACGGCGAATTTCTTGGCGCTCTAGGGCATCAACTGCAGTTGCCACAGCTAAGTATGTTTTGCCTGTACCAGCAGGGCCAATGCCAAAGGTAATATCGTGATGCAAAATATTAGAAACGTATATACCTTGGTTTTCGTTACGCGGCTTTATAACACCACGGCGCGTTTTAATCACCATTTCTTTGGTGTAAGTGCTGGTTGTGGCGTCTTGTTCAAGGGCGTTTGATTCGGTAATGGCTAAGTGCACGTTGTCGGGTTCTATTTCGCCAATTTCGCCGCGCACAGGTTGAGTATCAATATAAAGGTTTTTTAAAATTTCTACAGCGCTGGCGCTACTGTAAGTTTTGCCTGTGACTTTAAAAAAGTTATCGCGGTGGATAATTTCAACACCGAGTCGGCGTTCAATTTGTTTGATGTTTTCGTCAAACGGGCCACATAAAGAAGAAAGGCGTTTGTTATCGGCAGGTTCTAAATAAATCTCTAATGTTTTTAACTGATTACTCAAAATTACTTCCTATAGCATGGCGCCAGTGTTAACTGGCGCTAAAATTTCCACTAAGGGACGAAAGTAGCAACGCCAATTTCGTTTATAGTGTCAGGTTTAGGCTCAAGGCTTGCAGCTTTGGTTAAAATAGCTGAAGGAGCGATTTCACGACGTAAGTTCATTTCTGATTCTGTACGAATTAAGTCACCACGTAAAGAATTTGGTAGTGCCTCGGTAATACGTACGTCAACAAACTGACCGATCACTGTATGTGGGCCAACAAAGTTAACTACACGGTTGTTTTCGGTACGGCCACGTAATTCCATTGGGTTCTTTTTAGAAGGGCCTTCAACGAGTATACGCTGCTCTGTATCGAACATTTGACGGCTAATTTGTTGCGCCATTTGTGTAATACGATTTTGCAGTAAGTATAAACGCTCTTTTTTCTCTTGCTCGGTTACGTCATCTGGCAAGTCGGCCGCTGGTGTACCTGGGCGTGCACTGTAAATAAAGCTAAAGCTCATATCAAAACCAACGTCGCTAATTAGCTTCATGGTTGCTTCAAAGTCATCTTGGGTTTCACCCGGAAAACCAATAATAAAATCTGACGACATGCTTAAGTTAGGACGAATTTTGCGTAACTTACGAATTGTCGACTTATATTCAATTGCCGTATGGCCGCGTTTCATTAGGTTTAAAATACGGTCTGAACCACTTTGTACTGGTAGATGTAAATGATCTACAAGCTCTGGTACATCGGCGTATACGTCAACTATATCTTGGGTAAACTCTACTGGATGCGATGTGGTGTAACGAATACGGTCAATACCATCAATGGCAGCAATAAGACGAATTAAATCCGAAAAATAACAAATTTCGCCATCGTGTGTGTCGCCGCGGTACGCGTTTACGTTTTGGCCAAGTAGGTTTACTTCACGTACGTTTTGCTCAGCAAGCTGGGCAATTTCTAATAGTACGTCATCTACTGGGCGGCTAACTTCTTCGCCGCGAGTGTATGGTACAACACAAAAAGTACAGTACTTAGAGCAGCCTTCCATAATAGATACAAACGCAGATGGGCCATCGGCTTTTGGCTCTGGTAAACGGTCAAATTTTTCAATCTCTGGGAATGAAATATCAACAACCGATGAGCCTTTATCGCCTTGCACTTGTTTAATCATTTCTGGTAAACGGTGCAGCGTTTGTGGGCCAAAAATAACGTCTACAAATGGCGCACGCTGGCGAATAGAGTCACCTTCTTGTGAGGCAACACAACCACCTACGCCAATAATTAAGTCTGGCTTGTCGTCTTTTAACAACTTCCAACGACCTAACTGGTGGAACACTTTTTCTTGTGCTTTTTCACGAATTGAACAGGTGTTAAGTAAAATTACGTCGGCATCTGTTGCATCATCAGTTAGCTGGTAGCCATTGGTGGCATCTAAAAGTTCAGCCATTTTCTGAGAGTCGTATTCGTTCATCTGACAACCCCAGGTTTTAATATGCAGCTTTTTGCTCATTGAAATATTGCCTCGTGTTCAATTCGATAGTGGCACAAAAATGTGCTAGAAACAGGATTAAGTGAAATGCATTACTGCGCTATACCCACTTAAAGGACGCGTATTTTAGCTGGATACACACGTAAATCCAAGTATAGTTTTCATGTTTGTGATTTCAAATCAATGCAGCTTTAGTTTTATCCACAGTTGAGCGTATCCTTTGGCACATAACAAGCTAATTACGATACAATTAAAATAGTTTTAAGAAATTAAAAAGATGAGAACATGACAAAAAATAAAGTAATTGTTGTGGGTGCTGGCATGGTGGGTGCTGCTATGGCAATTAAACTTGCTCAGCAAGGTAAAGCAGTGCGCATAATAGAAAAAAAACTAATAAATCCACAGCAAGTTTTAAGCAGTGATCAGGTTGATATTCGCGTATCGGCAATAAATCGTTTTTCAGAAAAGCTGCTAGACGAATTGGGCGCAATGCCACTTTTAAAACAAAGCAGGTTAGCACCGTATCAACAATTAGAAGCATTTGAGCGCGGTGGCGATAATTTATTATTTGATTGCGCCGATATAAACACCACGCATTTAGGCCACTTAATTGAAAATAACCTAATTCAAGCCAGTTTATGGCAGCAATTTGAGCAATACAACATTGGAGTTATTGAGCAAGCAGCGCCTATTACGAGTATTGAGCAAACCTCAGATGCAATTACGCTAGTGTATGGTGAGCAAACGTATACCGCTGATTTAGTTATTGCAGCCGACGGCGGGCAATCGCAATTACGCGCTAAAGCCAACATAGGTATAACCGGTTGGCAGTATCAGCAGCACTGCATGGGCGTACTTATAAAACTTGATGCGCCGCAACAAGTAAAAACGTGGCAGCAATTTACTCCCACCGGCCCTTTGGCCTTTTTACCTATGCAGGCTCCTTACGCTAATTTAATTTGGTATGACGATGCCAATACACTGCAAAGCTTTAAAGGTTTAAACCCGCTGCAACTTAAAACACATATTGTTAAAAAATTTCCTGAGCTTGCCGGTGATTTTACCGTGTTAAAGCACGCGGTGTTTCCACTGGCTCGCCAGCACGCAAACAAATATTCGCAAGGGCGACTAGTGCTTGTAGGTGACGCTGCACATACTATTAACCCATTAGCCGGGCAGGGCGTAAATTTAGGCTTTCAAGACGTTGTAGCGCTTGCACAGGTGCTATTAAGTGCTGATGACATAGGTTGCCCATTAAAATTAAATGAGTATGAAAAATCGCGCCGCAAAGCAAACTTATTAATGATGAGTATGATGGATGCCTGCTACTTTGGCTTTTCTAATCAAATTGCGCCATTAAAATGGGCGCGTAGCCAATTTTTAAAAATAGCTAACAATACCGGACCGGTAAAAAACTGGGTTTTAAAATACGCTATTAGCGGCGAGTTAAATTAATACTAATTGCTATAACATTTGCGAACTATTGAAAAGGCTCATTTATGGGTCTTTTTTTATGCTTATTTATTGATTAAAAGTGCGGTAGCAGAGGGTTTGCTAATAAAATATAGCCACTAAAATACGGCTATTTAAATACAGTTATTAAAATAAGATTTTATAGATAGATTAAAAATACAGAAGTTTAAAATAAATAGATTTAAAATGAGTAGTTATGAGTACTTATGAGTAGTTATGAGTAGTTATGAGTAATACAAAAGGAAGAGTAATTTAAGTAGGAAGTATAAACAAATTGGCTGGGATACCAGGATTTGAACCTGGGAATGCCAGGATCAAAACCTGGTGCCTTACCGCTTGGCGATATCCCAA
>NZ_JAATTW010000070.1:0-14007 GCF_013414205.1 Pseudoalteromonas sp. MIP2626 | reverse complement strand
CTAAAGTAGATATTTACGCAAAGACTTAAAAAATATTATCAGATATTTTCCAAATTCAGTTAATTTGTAGTGATACGAATTAACGCCTAATTTGCTTGGTAACCATAGCGTTTTGGACCCACCTGACCCCATGCCGAACTCAGTAGTGAAACGAAACAGCGCCGATGATAGTGTAGCATTTGCTATGTGAAAGTAGGACATTGCCAGGCTCCAAATTGTAGAAAGCCCGAATTTAACGATTCGGGCTTTTTTACGTCTGGAATTTAATAAATAGCCAAAAGCCCATGCGAATTCAGTAGTGGCTGCTCCTGCACATCCTGTGCTCTACGGCATTTGTATTCCTCTATATCAAACAAAACTGCTCGAAGGCGAGCCCCGCGGAAGGCCGCCCCGACACAAAGAGTGTGTAGCATTTGCACTGTGGCTCTCCACTGCTGTGGGCACCACGACATTCTACTGCGTTGTCGCTACGAAGTAGCGCGCCGACTCCAAATCGAGATAGCCCGATTGAAAATAATCGGGCTTTTTTACGTCTGCAGAAAAGTGTAATTTAAGCTGGAAAGTACTAGGGGTAGTCTCAATATTGTGAAAGAGCGCAGTTTTAAGCTAGTGCGTAGTTGGATTTATTACCAAGCCATCTACTTATAAGTGCATCTACTTGTTTTGGGTGCTGTATTAGCATTTGCTGCGCTATTGGCCTGACTTGATTTAAAGTGTGTTTGTCGCGGGTTAGATCGGCAATTTTAAATTCAGCTAAACCGGTTTGTTTAGTGCCGAGCACTTCACCAGGGCCGCGGATCTCTAAGTCTCGCTCAGCTATAACAAAACCATCGTTACTATCTCTTAACACGCCCAGACGCTTTTGTGCTGTATGTGAGAGAGGTGCATGGTATAAAAGTACACAATGCGAAGCAGTAGCTCCACGCCCTACTCGACCACGTAGTTGGTGTAATTGTGCTAAACCTAAACGCTCAGGGTTTTCTATAATAATCAAACTGGCATTAGGTACATCCACTCCTACTTCAATGACTGTGGTTGCGACTAAAACATGAATATTACCAGCTTTAAACTCACTCATAATGGCTTGTTTTTCTGCAGCTTTCATCCGTCCATGTATAAGGCTTATGTTTAGCTCTGGTAAGGCTTCTTTTAATTGCTGCGCGCTATCTTCGGCGGCTTGGCATTGCAGCACTTCTGATTCATCAATGAGCGTGCATACCCAATAAACTTGCCTGCCTTGCTCATGGCAGGCTAATTTAACGCGCTTGATAATATCGCCTCGACGAGTGTCTGGTAATGCCACTGTTGTTATGGGTGTTCGACCCGGTGGTAATTCATCTATTACAGAGGTCTCTAAATCGGCGTAAGCGGTCATTGCAAGTGTGCGAGGTATAGGTGTTGCTGTCATGACTAGTTGATGTGGATAACAGTCGCCAAAGCGGCCTTTTTCACGCAGTGATAATCGTTGATGAACACCAAAACGATGTTGTTCATCGATAATAATAAGCACGAGATTATGAAATTTCACCTCGTCTTGAAATAACGCATGGGTGCCGACGATCATTTGCGCCTCCCCGGAGGCTATTTTTTCAAGTGTAGCTACACGTTCTCTACCTTTAGTTTTACCTCCAAGCCAGGCAACTGTAATACCTAATTGGTTAAACCAGTTATTAAAGTTAATCCCATGCTGCTCGGAGAGAATTTCGGTAGGAGCCATTAAAGCTACCTGAAAACCTTGTGCTATAGCAGTCAATGCACTTAATGCTGCTACTAATGTTTTACCTGAGCCAACATCGCCTTGTACTAAACGCATCATAGGGTAAGGCTGTTGTAAATCACCTTTAATTTCGGCGACTACACGACTTTGTGCATTGGTTGGATCAAAAGGGAGTTGCGCTAAAAATTGGCTTTCTAATGCGTTGTTAGGATTTAAGCTGACAGCTTTAACTTGTTGCCCTTGTTGGCGTATTTTTAACAAGCTGAGATTTTGCGCTAGTAGCTCTTCAAAAACGAGCCGCTGCTGAGCTGGATGAGTACCTTGTTCAAGTGCAATTACGTCTATGTCGTTAGGTGGGCGATGTAATAATAGTAAGGCATCACTTAGCCCTAAATTAGAAGGTTGCCATTGCGCTGGAAGCAGCTCCTCTACTGAATATTTTTGCAATAGATTAATAGCTTGATCGCTAAGTGCTCTAATTGATAATTGCTTTAAACCTTCAGTGGTTGAGTAAACCGGAGTAAGCGTTGTAGCCGTAGGCTGCTCATTGGGTGTGTCGCTTATGCTATATTCCGGATGATTCATTTCAAAGCCTACACGGCCACGGCGAACTTCACCAAAACAACGTATTATTTTTCCTGCACTGAGGGCGTTTTTTTGTGCTGCGGTAAAATTAAAAAATCGTAGTGTAAGTCTGCCGGTGCCATCGTTTATTTGGCAAACTAGCATGCGCCTTTTACCAAAGGTGATCTGGCTTGTTTCAATTGTTGCTTCCACGCTTACATGGCTGTGTAATGAAAGCTCGTTTATAGTATAAAGCCGGGTGCGGTCTTCATAGCGAAGAGGTAAATGAAACAGCATGTCTTGTACTGTAGAAATACCTAGCTTTAGCAATCGCTCGGCCATTTTAGGGCCAACGCCTTTGAGTTCTGTTATTGGGTATTGGCTTAAGCTAGGTTTAGACAAGGTGGGCTCAAATCTTATTATTTGTAAGTGAGTTAAGTGTACTTATAGTGCGACGTGGCATCAAGCATGTTTTAAAGCTTGCCAAAACTGTTCATCAGCTACTATTTCACCGTGCTCATCGAGTACCGGGTAGGGAAGCTTTTTTAGCTTACATTGCCGAGCAATAATAGGGTGACACCCTTCAAAATAAATGGGATGTTTAATTTCATCACTCAGCATATTGCGACTATAAAGGCCTGCAAGTTCGCGCTGACGTTGAGCTTCAAAGAGTATTAATGCAGCTGCAACGGATACATTAAGTGATTGCACCATCCCTTGCATGGGTATAATAATGTTTTGATCAGCGTGTTTTAAAGCTTGCTCTGAGATCCCTGTTTTTTCTTGGCCGACAATAATGGCGGTTGGCTTAGTATAGTCTATTTCTCTAAAATCAACGGCATCGGTTGATAAGTGAGTCGCGAGTATTTGTATATCGGGATTACGAGCACGCATGGCTGTTGCCGCATCGTCAATATTTTTATGTAAATGTGTTTCCAGCCAGTTTTTACTACCACCAGAGGTATTATTAGTAAGCCATTTTTGATTTTCTGGCCATACGGCATGCACATGATGACAACCTACGGCGTCTGCACTTCTTACGATAGCGGAAAGGTTATGGTGTTTATGCACGTCCTCTAAACACACTGTTAGGTCAGTTTGTCGGCGCGAAAGTACGTCTGCGATTCTTTGATAGCGAGTTTGCTGCATGATTATCCTCTTTTTCAGTAATTATACGAGATTTTTAGTGTTAAGGCATTACTGTGCGGCTAATTGGGTTTTGTAGCGATATAAGAGTTTCTGTTGATTGAATAGCTTCAATTGCTTGTATTTTATTTATCAGTACATCTTGCAGATGATCGATTGAGCGAGTCATTACTTTGATAAAAATACTGTAGTTACCAGTGGTGTAATAAGCTTCAACAACTTCCTCTAGTGCTTCGAGTTTAATTAGAGTTTGCGGATAGTCGCGTGCACTATTTAAATTAATCCCAATAAAACAGCACACGTCATAGCCCAACTGCTTGGTGCTGATAGTTAACTGAGTTCCTGTGATGATCCCCGCTTGCTTCATTTTTTCAATACGAACATGAATTGTGCCGGCACTCACATTAAAACGTTTTGCTAATTCTGCGTAGGGTGTGCGTGCATTGGCCATTAATGCATGCAGAATCTGTTTATCGAGATTATCGATTTGATAATTTTCCATTACCTTTACACTCTTTGATTATTGAATCTTAATGTTTTATAGCATTTAATTGATGCTTTTAATATGTTAAAGCTATTTTTATTGTGGGTTATTGAATTAAATAATTAAATTGTTACGATAACCATATTGAAGCGTTATTTAAGACGCAATGAGTTACGAAAGTACAATAACTGGGAATGAGGCTAATTATTATGAGTTCACTTTATGTGCAGCAGCAGCAGCAAATAAGTCAAGTTAAGCATTTTTTTTCACAGCAACTAGAGCAGCAATTAGGATTAATAGAAGTACAAGCTCCTATACTTGCTCGAGTGGGCGATGGCACTCAAGACAACTTAAGTGGCCATGAAAATGCGGTAGCTGTAAATATAAAAGCTATTCCAGATAGCCGTTACGAAGTAGTGCACTCACTTGCAAAGTGGAAACGTAAAACATTAGGAGATCATAGCTTTTCTCATGGTGAAGGCATTTATACACAAATGAAGGCGTTACGCCCAGATGAAGACTCGTTGAGTCCTATTCACTCAGTATATGTTGATCAATGGGATTGGGAAAAGGTGATCTGCCAAGATAGCGAGCGCACACTAACTACACTTAAACAAACAGTTGAAGCAATCTATACCGGTATTAAAAAAACGGAACAATTTGTTAGCGATAAATTTGGTATTACGCCATTTTTGCCAAGCAGTATTACATTTGTACATAGCGAAGAGCTGCGAGAAATGTACCCAGATTTTAGTGCTAAACAACGAGAAAAAGCGATTGCACAAGAGTACGGGGCGGTATTTTTAATTGGCATTGGTGGTAAATTGAGTGATGGTAAAATTCATGATGTAAGAGCACCAGACTACGATGACTGGTCAACGCCAACCTGTGACAAATACGCAGGATTAAATGGTGATATTTTAGTGTGGAACCCATTATTAGAAGACGCATTTGAGCTATCTTCTATGGGGATCCGCGTTAGTCCAGATGTGTTGCAAAAACAATTAAGTATGACGAGTGACGAAGACCGTTTAGAGTTTGATTGGCATAAGGCATTAATACAAAATAAATTTCCGCAAACAATTGGTGGTGGTATTGGTCAATCTCGTCTTGTTATGTTGTTATTACAAAAACCACATATTGGCCAAGTACAAGTGAGTGCATGGCCGCAGCACACTCATGCTGCATTCGATGGCTTGTTATAAATAATAAAGCCAATTAGCATAACTGCTTGGGTAATTTAACAAATTTAAATAGCCCCTTAGTTAAGTAGGTTGATTTAATGAGTGCTTCAAAAGCACTCATTTTTAATGCGTTTTAAATTCTACCTCAATTTTATTATTTTGTAGCTTTACACTACACGGAGGATAAGTTCGCGTTGTTTTGAGTACTTTATCAAAAATATGTATCACTACCCCTGAATGTAAAACACTGTTAACGGCTAAGTTGGCATTATTTAATAAATCATGTAAATTATTTTCTAGATTTGATAGGCGCTTTTCTAACTGTTCAGCTTGTTGGCAGTAATGCTGTTGAGTAGCGCCAATTTTTCCAATAAGCATATTCTTTTTTTCTACATCCTTAAGTAAATCGGCTTTTTCTAATGCGGCCTGTAAGGTATCAAGTTGTTTATCGGTATTTGCCAAGTCTTGAAAGCAATTATCGGTATCAGCAGTAATTTCGGCTCCTGATGCAGCTAAGTTAACGACTATTTTTGCACCCGACTCATTGCCTATTTCGCCAGCAATAAGGGTTGTTGCATTGAGTACTTCTCCGCCAAAGAGCCTGCCTTTGGGGAGCTCTGCTTGACCAACTTGCAATAAATTAACAGCCTTTATTGAGCAGTGACTTGCTTGACGTTCAATGATTATATTAGTTGCTTCAAGGTAGCTATATTGTGCATGTGAAATATAGATGTCACCTTTACAGTTGAGCGCGCAAGAGAGTGATTTATCTTCAGGTTTATAATGGCCAATAATACCTTGTTTTACGGTAATGTTACCATCGGCTGTTAACTGCGCAGACTCAACAGTACCAAAAATAGTAATATCGCCTTTAGCCTTTACTCGCATACCTGGCTCAATGTTGCCACTAACAATAACGCTGCCATTAAAATCAATATGACCACTTTTTACTGTAACTTCCGATATGGTAAAAATATCATCAACACGCATGCCATTATTTATTTCAACCGGTACACCAGCAATAGTAGAGACAAGTTCAAGTGGGTTAGATTTTGATATTTCAGTGCCTTCACCAGAAACTAAAGAAAGTATCTCGCCTGATTTAGCTGGGAGTAAGTCGCCAAGTACATTAAACCCTTCTTTACCTGGCGTGGCTGGTTGCTGGCGAATAAGTGTTTCGCCGGGGCTTACACTGGCTAATTTACCAAAGTCGCGCATATCAACACTGCCATCATCTTTTAGTTTTGGTGTTTTTAGACGATCTTTAAGGGTTTTTACTAAAGTATTAAATTTAGTATCTTGGCCATCAATAGGTAATCTGCCTTTAGCCAAAATGCCTTTAGTTGAGCTTCCGGCAGGCATTTCAAATTGTTTTTGCAGGAGTTTTTCTAAAAAAGCTTGTTTATAACCTCTTGCTACTCGCGCTTTTACCAGCTGCATTTTTGCATCATCTAAACTAAGAACATTACCGCCTTGAGCTAGTGTTAATTCGCCAATAGCGAGCATTTTGTCATCACTAATAGTCACGCTTAATATTGCATCGTGTTTAGTTGCTACTACTAAGATAGGCTCAGGGTTTTTACTTTTAAAAAAGTTATTTATAGAGTCATAATCTATTTTACAATCACAAAAATTCGACTCTTCTAGTGCTTCAATTATAAAAGCGGCTGAAGGGGGCGAGTGCTTACCGATATCAAGTAATACATTTCCATTATGAGCAAGCTTAAACACGAGTTAATCCTTTTTACTATCAAAGTTAAGTTTGTTTATATGACAGAATAATAGAGTGCTAGAAATTTACTTTTGAGTCAAGAATTGAGGGTAATAATGCGCAGGAAGTAGCAGAATAAGAGCTATAGCTTTGGCTATAGCTCTTAGAATAAATTAGTTAGTTGAAGGTAACTCCATAATTCCATCAATTTCAACTTGTACATTTTTAGGTAAAGCTCTTACACCAATAGCTGCACGGGCAGGGTATGGTTTTTTAAAGTATTGGCTCATTACTTCGTTAACTATTGCAAAGTTAGATAAGTCGGTAAGGTAAATATTCACTTTTACTAAGTCTTGAATTTGACCACCTGCTTCTTCACATACCGCAGCAATATTTTTAAATACTTGGTGTGTTTGCTGCGCAAAGTCTTCTGATATGACTTCCATCGTCTCAGGTACTAAGGGTATTTGACCAGATAAATAAACAGCAGTGCCTACTTTAACTGCTTGGCTATAAGTGCCAATTGCAGCAGGTGCTTTGTCGGTAGAGATAAATGCTTTATTCATGTGTTTCCTATTTTACTTTTTACGATAGACCTTTTGCACATCAGGCATCACACGAATGCGACGCATAATATTAGCAACATGGATACGGTTTTTAACGGTAATCCCTAAATCTATCACGTATAAATTACTTTCTTTTTCATCGGTGGCAATTTCTACAATATTAGCTTGTGTTGTCGCAACCACATTAGTTAACTTAGCGAGTGCACCTTGGTGGTTAATAATTTCAACACGTAAAGCCGCAATATATTCTTTTTCAGGGTTGTCATCCCATTTAACCACTAAGTATTTAGAGCGATCATTTTCCCACCCACGAATGTTTTTACATTCTTGGCGATGAACTGTTAGTCCTTTACCTTGGCTGATGTGTGCAGTAATAGCATCACCAGGAACAGGGCGGCAGCATTTAGAATAGTTAACCAGCATGCCTTCAGTACCAATAATGGTTGCCTTAGCTTGCTTGGCAATATTGGCTACATCACCATCCTCGTTTTGCAATAAACGTTTTGCAATTAGCATACTCATTAAATTGCCAGAACCAATCTCAACTAATAACGCTTGTACTGTAGTGAGCTCATGCTCTTTAAGTACTCTGTCGATATTTTCTTGGGCAATACTGTCGAGCTTACTTTCACCCAATGCAGAATCGAGTAAACGTCGGCCTAAAAGGAGTGCTTCTTCGTGATGCTGGCTTTTAAGGTAATTACGAACCCCTAAGCGCGCTTTACCTGTAACAATAAAGTTTAGCCAAGTTGCATTAGGGTGAGCGCCAGAGCTGGTAATTATTTCTATCGTTTGCCCTGTATCAATTGGTTTACTCAACGGGTAAGGTTTGCGATTAACACGTGCGCCAACACAAGTGTGGCCCACGTCAGTATGCACCGCATAAGCAAAATCAACCGCTGTTGCGCCCATAGGTAGCTCAATAATACGACCATCAGGTGTAAATACGTAAATTTCTTCAGGGAATAATTCAGTTTTTACATTTTCAACAAACTCAAACGACGAGCCAGCGCTTTGCTGTAACTCTAACAGGCTTTGCATCCATTGGCGTGCACGTTGCTGTGCAGTACTTCCAGCGCCACCATCATTTGCTTTTTTATACATCCAATGTGCAGCGACCCCTTTATCTGCCATATGATCCATGTCATGGGTACGGATCTGAATTTCAACCGGAATCCCATGCGGGCCCACCAAAGAGGTATGTAAAGGCTGGTAGCCATTTGTTTTTGGCACGGCAATATAATCTTTAAAGCGTGTTTCAATTGGTTTATATAAATTATGCGCTACGCCTAAAACGCGATAACAGATATCCATAGATTCAACCGCGATTCTAAACGCATAAATATCCATTACTTCATTAAATAGCAGCTCTTTATTAAGCATTTTTTTATAAATGCTATAAATATGCTTTTCGCGGCCAGACACAGTTGCCTTTATTCCTGATTGCTCAAGACGCATTTCTATTTCGTTTTGAATGTTAGAAATAACTTCCTTGCGATTACCTCGTGCTTTAGCTACTTCAGATTTAAGTGCACGATGACGCATCGGATATAAAGCCTGAAAACCTAAGTCTTCTAGCTCATTTTTAATATCATGAATACCTAAACGATTGGCTATTGGCGCATAAATTTCTAATGTTTCGCGGGCAATACGGCGGCGCTTATCAGGGCGTAGTGAGCCTAATGTGCGCATATTGTGCGTACGATCGGCAAGCTTGATTAAAATAACCCGAATATCTTGGGTCATTGCCATAATCATTTTGCGGTAATTCTCAGCTTGGAATTCTTTTTTATCTTTAAAGCTAAGTTTATCGAGCTTACTTACCCCTTCAACTAATTCAGCAACAGTATCACCAAAAATTTCAGCTAAGTCTTGCTGGCTAAAATTAGTATCTTCAATAACATCATGCATCAACGCAGCCATAAGTGTTTCATGGTCAAGATGCATACTTGCAAGAATTTGGCTTACTTCAACAGGATGAGTTATGTAGGGCTCGCCACTTGAACGAGTTTGTCCTTCATGGGCCTCTCGGGCTACCACATAGGCTTTTTGCACCAGCTCAACGTCGGCGGCTGGCAAGTATTCTGAGATTTTCTTTTTAAGACCTTCAAAAAGATACATTCACACTCCAATGTTCTTGTGAAGCAAATAGGAAACGGTAAGTTAAGAATATACGATGAAAAGACAGGATTGCCAACGGCTAGTGAAGAAATACTGCGCCGTTGGCTAAAATCAGACCGGGAGGTTGATTATTGGTTGCCACCAACAATAGCAGCAACAGCAGCTAATTCAGCTGCTTCTTGATGTTGTTGCTCTTCACGATCAATAACGTCCATTGATGAGCTATCTACCAAACCTAATTCAATTTCACGTAAAGCAATTACCGTAGGCTTGTCGTTTTCAGGGTCTACTAGTGGTCTTTTACCACCAACAGCAATTTGACGGGCACGACGGGCCGCAACTAAAATTAAGTCAAAACGATTACCAATTGCATCTACTGCATCTTCAACTGTTACGCGGGCCATCTCAGCACTCCAAAATAATTTAAAAGCAAAGGCGTAGTTTACTGCAAGCAGCCTGTTTCGCCAATAGCCAGTGGTTAATTTTTATCTGTTTTACTTGCTTAATAGCAATATAAGCAAAGCTTACATTATTTAAGTAAGCTATTTAGTAAACTTTGATGACGAACGCTTTGCATTTTTAATGTTAAACGCTGCGCCATAACAATTGTTTCTATGTCGGTTAGTGCAGTATCAAAGTCATCATTAACAATTACAAAGTCGTATTCGTTGTAATGTGACGTTTCTGATTGCGCTTGTGCCATACGCCCAGCAATAATTTCTTGCGAGTCTTGGCCGCGGTTATTCAAACGTTGCTCTAGCTCTGCCTTTGAAGGCGGTAAAATAAAAATGGTTTGTACACTAGGCATAATTTTACGCACTTGCTGCGCACCCTGCCAATCAATATCTAAAAACACATCAATACCAGCATCTAGTTGCGACTCAATAGCTTGTTTTGATGTGCCATAGTAGTTATCAAACACTTGCGCCCATTCAAAAAAGTCATCTTTAGTTATGAGTGCTTTAAATTCATCGGTTGATACAAAATGGTAATGCACACCGTTTTCTTCACCAGGGCGTTTAGCGCGAGTCGTGTGTGATACAGATACCTTCATATCAGCATGCTTTTTCAATAACGCATTTATTAAGCTTGATTTACCAGCCCCCGATGGTGCCGATAAAATAAATAAGTTTCCGCGAGTTTGAGCCATGTTTTTCTCTATCTAAAATAAATAGGCTTGGGTTATGAATAAACCAAGCCTTTAATAATACTATTGTACTTTAATTAACTCTTAGTGCTCAAGTTTAAGGCTTGAACGTTAAAAGCATTACTCAATATTTTGGATCTGCTCTCGCATTTGCTCAATCAGTACTTTTAGCTCTACAGCGGCAGTAGTAATGTCACTATTGATAGACTTAGATGCTAATGTGTTTGCTTCGCGGTTAAACTCTTGCATCATAAAGTCTAAACGACGACCACATGCCCCGCCTTTTGTAAGAATTTTTTTGGTTTCTTTAACATGCGACTTTAAGCGATCTAATTCTTCAGCCACATCTTGTTTTTGGGCTAAATAAATAAGCTCTTGTTCAAGGCGTGATTCGTCAATATTAGCCGTTAAATCTTCGAGTTTTTGCGCTAACTTTTCGCGCTGCCATTTGGCAATTTCAGGCATGTGCGTTTCTACAATAGCTACTTGCTCTAAAATAGCTTCAAGGCGAGTAGCTATCATCTCTTGTAGGTTTTCACCTTCATCACCACGTGCAGATTTAAAATCTTCTACTACTTGGTCAAAGCCTGCAATAAGTGCAGTATTTACACTATCCATATCAAGCTCTTGTGCTTCCATAACACCAGGCCAGCGTAGTATATCAACTGGGTTAATGTCACCATCACTGTGTTGTTGTACCCACTTAGCACTATTTATTAGCTGCTCTGCAAGTGCTTCATTAATTGACAGCTCGCCAACATGCGCAGGGTTTGCTACAAACTTTAAGAAAACTTCAACTTTACCGCGTTGTAAATGTTTACGTAAGCGTTCACGAATTACTGGCTCCATGCCACGAAATTGCTCTGGTGCACGAATAAATGTTTCAAGGTAGCGCTGGTTCACTGAACGAACTTCCCAAGTGCCGGTGCCCCAATCGCCTTTTATTTCGCGACGCGCGTAAGCAGTCATACTGTGGATCATGGATAGTTTCCTAAAATTAATAAATACAATATTACAATGATTATACCGTAACACTGCTTAAGCTCTAGGGAAAATTTAATAGACTGAATATTTTACAATCAGCATGGCATCTACACCGACATGCACTTATAATGTCGCAAATTCTGAATTAAGGGGATCGTCAATGCGTCCAAGCGAAAGAACAGCTAACCAAATTAGACCTGTTACATTTACACGTAATTATACTTTGCATGCAGAAGGCTCAGTACTTGTTGAGTTTGGTAATACTAAGGTGCTTTGTACTGCCACAGTTGAATCGGGTGTACCTCGTTTTATGAAAGGCCAAGGTAAAGGTTGGATCAATGCAGAATACGGTATGTTACCGCGTGCAACGCACACACGTAATGCCCGTGAAGCGGCGCGTGGAAAGCAGGGCGGTCGTACTATGGAAATTCAACGCTTAATTGCGCGTGCACTTCGTGCTGCTGTTGATTTAAAAGCGCTTGGCGAAAACACTATTACTATTGATTGCGATGTTATTCAAGCTGATGGCGGAACACGTACCGCATCTATTAGTGGTGCCTGTGTTGCATTAGTTGACGCACTTACGCATATGCGTGCTAAAGGGATGATCAATTCAAACCCACTTAAATACATGATTGCAGCAATTTCGGTAGGCATCTATAAAGGCCAAGCCATTAGTGATCTAGAGTACATAGAAGATTCAGCAGCAGAAACCGATATGAACGTCATTCTGACCGAAACCGGCAAAATTATCGAAATTCAAGGAACTGCCGAAGGTGAACCGTTTTCGTTCGACGAACTCGATGAGTTACTTACATTAGCTAAGCACTCTATTCGTGAAATTATCGACGTACAAAAGCAAGCATTAGCATAACGCAAAGGATCACTGTATATGAAAGATTATCAAATAGAGTTTATTGAGTTCGCTTTAGAAAAGCAGGTATTAAAGTTTGGTGAATTTACTTTAAAGTCAGGCCGCACTAGCCCGTACTTTTTTAATGCTGGTTTATTTAATACAGGACGAGATTTAGCGCGTTTAGGCCGTTTTTATGCTGCAGCATTAGAAGATGCCGCCATTGAGTACGATGTATTATTTGGCCCTGCTTATAAAGGTATTCCTATTGCAACGACAACCGCAGTTGCTTTAGCAGATCATTACAATAAAGATGTACCTTATTGTTTCAATCGTAAAGAGAAAAAAGCACACGGTGAGGGTGGCACATTAGTAGGCTCTGAACTTAAAGGTAAAATCATGCTAGTGGATGATGTGATCACCGCCGGCACTGCTATTCGTGAGTCGATGGAAATTATCGCAGAGAATGGCGCAGATCTAAGTGGTGTATTGATCGCCCTTGATCGCCAAGAAAAAGGTAAAGCCGAGTTATCAGCTATTCAAGAAGTTGAACGAGACTTTAATACCAAAGTCATCTCTATTGTAAAACTAGCAGATCTAATTAGTTACCTTGAAACCCAAGGGACTATGGATCAGCATTTAGCCTCAGTTAAAGCTTACCGCGACCAATATGGTGTAGCGTAAATAAAAGCCTCGCAATGCGGGGCTTTATTTTGACCTTCATTTATAGAGTTTATTAATGAAAGATGTATTAAAACCAAATTGCCTCGGTCTCAAGCGTGTTTTTAAAGCAAGCTATTGTTCGTACCTTGGCTTTAAAGCCGCGTTTAAAGAAGAAGTCGCATTTAGACAAGAGCTACTCCTATGCATTATTTTGTTACCACTATCATTTTGGTTAGCTTCGTCATTACTTCATTGGGCACTACTTGTTAGTACGCTACTGATCATGCTTATAGTCGAATTATTAAACTCCGCAATTGAAGCCCTAACCGATCGGGTAAGCACAGAGCGGCATGTATTATCAGGTAGAGCCAAAGATATGGGATCTGCTGCAGTAACACTTGCATTGTCGATCGTCGTGATCATCTGGGGCATTAGCCTTTATATAAAGATCGTTTAACCCTACTTTTAAATATGAGAAGGTATAAAAATATCTTTAGTTGTTAATAGCTTGCTAGTTATGTTGTATTTTTAACGTGTTTAGCTCAAATACTCAGCGAACAGCAGTTTATTTCAAGTTTTCTTTAAAAAACAGTTGATCTGTTTTCGGATCTCCCTATAATGCGACCCCACTGAGAAGGGAAACGCTGAAGCATAGCAAGGCAGCAACTACTCAGAGAGCTAAATAAAACTTCGGTTTTAAATCTTCCAAAAAGAAAGTTTAAAACAAAGTGTTGACTCGAAAAATAAAGGATGTATTATACGCATCCCTTGAGACGCTAAAGCGACTCAAAACGTTCTTTAACAATATAAAGCAATCATCTGTGTGGGCACTCGTACAGATTGAGTTCTAACAGCCAAGCTTAGTTC
>NZ_JAATTW010000006.1:0-98880 GCF_013414205.1 Pseudoalteromonas sp. MIP2626 | reverse complement strand
AAACACGACTTTGTACAAACACCACAAGGTACTGGTTTTGTTAAAGGCAAGCGTAGCTCAGGCTACTTTGCCCTAGAGACTATTTTAGGTAATAAGGTTCACGCCTGCGCCAACATTAAGAAAAACACGGTTCGGATTTCTGCTCGAACCACTACGTTAACTCAACCAATGGAGGCGGCAAGGATACTCGTCACTTTAGTACCGAGTATCCTTGCCGTAAACTGATGATAATTCAAACCTTACTACCGAGTCCTATCGACGATATTATTATTCAAGGCAGCGAAAACGGCGTGAGCTATGTGGGTTTTTATCCACCTAAAAATTACCCCATTACAGCGCTTAGCGAAGTGACTAATGACGCTATTTTATGCGCCGCAGCGCAGCTTAATGAGTATTTTGCTAAGCAGCGCACTACCTTTACAGTACCTTTAGATACCCAAGGAACCGTGTTTCAACAAAGTGTATGGCAGGCATTACTTAACGTTCCCTATGGGGAACTTAAAACGTATGGCGATATTGCTAAGGTATTAAACAACCCCAAAGCGGTGCGCGCTGTTGGCGCTGCTAATGGCAAAAACCCAATAAGTATTATTGTACCGTGCCACCGTATTATTGGCGCAAACGCAAAATTAACAGGTTACGCGGGTGGACTTGCAAGAAAACAATGGTTATTGCAGCACGAAACCGGTTGATCAGTTCTTAATGCATAAAATGCATAAACCAAATTGGTATTAACGCTCATTTGAGGTAGCATAAGCGCACTTTTTATCTGAAGGCACAGCAATGGCGCAATTATACTTTTATTATTCTGCAATGAATGCGGGTAAATCAACCACTTTATTACAATCTGCATTTAATTACCAAGAGCGTGGTATGGAGCCGGTGATCCTCACAGCTGCAATTGATGATAGAGCGGGAGTAGGCAAGGTATCTTCGCGAATTGGGCTGCAAGCCGATGCGCATATTTTTGATGAAAACAAAGATGTGTTTGCGCTTATACAGTCACTAAATCAAGATAAAAAACGCCATTGTGTACTAGTTGACGAATGCCAGTTTTTATCTAAAGAGCAAGTGATGCAGTTAACCGATGTGGTTGATGAACTGGGTATTCCGGTACTATGTTACGGCTTGCGTAACGACTTTAGAGGTGAGCTATTTACCGGGTCGCAGTATTTACTTGCTTGGGCTGATAAGCTAGTAGAGCTTAAAACTGTGTGTCATTGTGGCCGCAAAGCCAACCACGTATTGCGTACCGATGAAAATGGCGATGCAATAGCCGATGGTAACCAAGTAGAAATAGGCGGCAACAACCGGTATGAATCGGTGTGCCGCAAACATTATAAAGCCGCGTTAAATATGGGCCGCTAATGCCTTTATAAAGGTGTCTATATCTGCTTTAGTTATGTCTAAGTGAGTTACTAACCTAAGTTGCTTACTTGGACTAAACAGTATTCCTTGCGCTTTTAAATTAGCTGCTAGCTGCTGTATATTTATATTAGGCTCGCAGCTGGCATAAACCATGTTGGTGGTGTTTTTCATGTTAACGTTAAAGCCATTAAGTGTACTTAATTGCTGCGCTAGGTAGCGCGCATTAGCATGATCATCGCTTAAGCGTTTGACATTATGCTCAAGTGCGTATTGCCCTGCTGCTGCTAACATTCCTGCTTGGCGCATACCGCCGCCAAGTACTTTTCGCCAGCGTCTTGCCTTGCTAATCAGCGCTTTTGAACCTAGCAATAACGATCCAACTGGCGCACCTAACCCTTTAGATAAACAAATCGAAACAGAATCAAAGTGCTGAGTAATGGCAGTTATATCCACATTAAGATCGGCTGCTGCATTAAACGCACGCGCACCATCTAGGTGTAGCGATAAGCTGTGCTGGTTTACAAACTTGCGCGCTGCAGCAAGATAGTCAAGAGCAAGTACTTTACCGCCTATGGTGTTTTCAAGGCTTAATAAGCGAGTGTTGGCAAAATGATTATCATCAGGCTTTATTGCCGCCGCTATTTTATTAAAGCAAAGTGTACCGTCTGCTTCGTTTTCAATTGGCTGGGGTTGTATTGAGCCTAAAACGGCTGCGCCGCCGCCTTCAAATTTATAGTTATGGGCACTTTGGCCGCAAATGTATTCGTCTCCGCGCTCACAATGTGCCATTAACGCCAATAAGTTAGCTTGAGTACCTGAGCTACAAAAAAGTGCCTCCGCAAATTCAAAGCGCTCACATGCATATGCTTCTAGTTGGTTAACACTTTCATCATCGCCATATACGTCATCGCCTACAGGGGCGTTATACATTATATCGCGCATAGCTTTAGAGGGTTTAGTTACCGTATCTGAGCGAAAATCTATCATAGGGTTAATCCTTACTATATTATTATTCGAGTTCTTCGCAAATTTGCTCACGTGTAGCTTTATCAAAATAACTCCAAGCAATAAAACGGCTAACTTTTTGCCCTTGTGCCATATCAACTATTTTATATTGGGCTATAGGGTGTTGTTTTAATTCTTGCTCTAAAGCCGCAATATTATCTTTTTTCGACACCAAAGAGGTAAACCACATTACTTGCTCTGCAACGGCTGCACTTTCTTTAATCATATTAGAGATAAATTGCACTTCACCGCCTTCGCACCATAGCTCGTTATTTTGGCCACCAAAGTTAAGTGTGCTGCTAGGTGCTTTGCCAAGGTTTTTCCATTTACGTTCGCTACCTTTAACAGCGTCTTCGCTGCTGGCATGAAACGGCGGGTTACACAGCGTTAAGTGGTACAGATCTTTACTGTTTATAACTCCTTTGAATATATTTGCGGCATTTTTTTGCTGTTTTAAGGTTATTTTTAAATTATTAAATTGCGCAATTTGTTTTGCTACTTTAATGGCTGCAGGGTCAATATCGGTGCCAGTAAAATGCCAGTTATATTCATGCCCACCTGTGAGCGGGTAAACTAAATTAGCGCCGGTGCCAATATCTAATACTTTAACTTGACGGCCAGTGGGAATTTGCGTTTGGTTATCGTCAGCTAATAAGTCGGCCAAATAATGAATATAGTCTACTCGTCCCGGAATAGGTGGGCATAAGTTATGCTGTGGAATATCCCAAAAATCTACATTGTAATGGGCTTTTAAAAGGGCTTGATTAAGGGTTTTTACCGCTTTGTTATCGCTAAAATCAATACTTTTTGTACCTGCAGGTGTTGTAATAATAAAAGCAGAAAGTGCAGGATGCTGCTCAGTTAATAGGTCAAGATCGTAGCCATTTAAATGTTGATTACGAGGGTGTAGTTTTGCGCGTGAGGTGCTTGCTTTCATGATGATTATTTTTACAACAGGAATAAAAGTTAATTGTAACAAATACCGAGATAAAAACGTGATAATTTTCCCTATGGCTACGAGGTTGTTACTGGTAGGATGAGCTGTTAGCAATTAAAAAGGACTCACTGTGGCAATCACTCAGCAATCAGTATTTATAACATTAGCCGATCAGCAAACACTGCATTTACGTCGTATTAGTAGCGATAAGCCAAATGGCGCAGTGGCGTTTTTTATGCATGGCGCGGTAGAAAACGGTAAAATATTTTATACCCATAGCAACAAAGGCTTAGCGCCTTTTTTAGCCGAGCAAGGGTTTGTGTGTTATGTGGCTGATTTACGTGGTCGTGGTGAAAGTAAACCGGTTATAGACAAGCATGCTCGTTATGGTCAAACCGAAGCTATTTTAGAAGATATTCCTGCATTTATAGATAAAATAGAGCAGTTAGAGGGGAAAAAACCAGATTATTGGCTGGCTCACTCTTGGGGTGGGGTGTTAATGAATAGCGCATTTGCACGATTCCCAAATTATATTAACGACGTAAAAGCCTGTGCTTACTTTGGCACTAAGCGCTCGTTATTTAATAATCACCCTAAAAAGTTACTTCAAGCTAATTTCATTTGGTATTTTATGGCGCCGTTAATGGCTAAAAAGCATGGGTACTTACCGGCTAAACGCTTAAAGTGGGGCAGTGACGATGAAACACAAAAGTCGCATTGGCAAAGTATGCAGTGGGCTAAAAAAACACCTTGGATAGACAGTGACGATAACTTTGATTACGCTAAAGCCGTTGCACAATTAACCTTGCCGCCAACGCTGCATATTGCAGGCGCAAAAGATAAAGCCCTCGCACAACCAATAGATATTCAAAAGTTTATGGAAGAGTCGGGTCCTGGGGTACAAAAAATGCAAATTTATGGACGTCGTTATGGCCATAAAATAGATTACGACCATATTAATATGTTAACCCATCCGCATGCGCGCAATGAGCAGTTTAAAGATGTACTTAATTGGTTTGCGACTGCGCCAAAAGCTTAAGTAATGGCGTTTTGTAGCGTTGCCACTTATCAACATTGTGCAGATTAACCGGTTCACGTATAGCGTGTTTGCTGAGTGTGGTAACCGCGATTTTTTGTTTATAAAATGCCAAGCAATTTTCTTCAAACGAGCAACCTATAAACCTAAGTAGTGCAGTGAGTTGGCCTTTGGGGTCCGTTACTAATTGCTCATAACTTAGGTTATATATTTGCAGTGCCGGAAACGCCTGCCAATGCGCCATTAACTTTTCGTACAAGCTATGGTATTGCTTAAACTCGGTTAACGAGCAAAAGTAAGGCTCGTTTTCGGCAAAATAATTACTAAATACCGAAAATGCCGTGGCATTAAAATCGCGGGTTAAATTAATAAATTTTGCATTTGGAAATAGCATATAAATAAGCCCAATAGCTTGATAGTTGCTTGGCAGTTTATTAATAACAAAGGGGCGAGAAGGGCTTGCTGTTTTTAATTTTGCTATATAAAGGTCGCGGGCCTTATTAATTAACTCATGTGTTAAATGATCTAAACAGTGTGGATAGCTAAAACCGGTTTTTTGTTCTAAAAAAGCCATCACATCACTACTTATACTAATACTTTCACCCATGCTTGAGCACTGGCTATGATTTACCAACATTTGTTCAAGTAGGGTTGAGCCGCTGCGTGGCATGCCAATTATGAATAAGGGGGTAAGGCCACCTTTCACACTTTTATTCGCTGAGCTTAAAAGAGCAGCTGTATTGTATTTTATTATGTCGTCGTAAAAAGCAGTAAGAACTTGGGTATCAAATTCGCTTAGTTTTCGTTGTAATTGGTTAGCTAATACAAAGTAGTTAAACGCCTGATCAGTATCCTCTAGTTTGTCGTAACTTTTTGCCAAAGCGTAATAGCACACCATTTTAAGGCGTAAATTATTAGTTTGCGTTAGCAAGTGATGCAAGTTACTGAGGTAGTTATGTTCTTTGTCAAAACGCCCCAATTGTACCAACTCTAACAAAATATAAGCTGTAACAGGGTAAACGCCTAAGCTCAGTGCATGCGAAAAAGTAGTATGGGCTTTATTTAGCTCACCATACGTTAAATAGTGCTGGGCTAAATAGTAATGTGGGTCGGGGTTATTACTGGCTAAGTTTTTTGCGTACTCAAGCACTTTTAGCGCATCATTTGGTGAATTTACATTATTAAATGCATCAGCAAGTGCGTGTAGAGGTTCAAGCATATAAGGCAGGCGTTCACAGGCTTTTTGTAATAAATATACAGCATCATCATTACGCTCTAGGCGCAGTGCAATTCGGCCTAAACCAAACAGGGCTTCGCCGTTATCAGCATCGGCTTTAAGTATTGTTTTGTAGTAAAACTCAGCATCTTTAAGTTTGTTTTCTGCCAGTAACTGATTCGCTTTTTTAAGTAGCATTGTAACTTTAACATTCCTGTTGATTCTGTCTTGACTATCTATACAGCGAAAAAGGCGAAATGTCTTTCACATTTCGCCTTCACCTTATGACCAATAAGGATTAAAAAGTATAAGTTGCTTTAACGTAATAATAACCACCGTTAATACCAAATGGTGATGTTTCGTAGTATTGACCACCCCAATTATTATTAGGGATAAAGTCGCTAGCGCCACTAAAATCAAGTTTTTCAGCTTCTTGGTCAAGTAAGTTTTGTGCACCTACAGAAAAGCTCATTGATTCGTTTAAAAAATAAGTAATTTCAGCATCTAAGGTAACCGCAGCATCTGCCATTTTAGCTGTTTCGTCATAATCTACATGCACACCTTGGTATTCACCAAAGTAGTTTACGCGGGTAAACGCAGAGAAGCTTTCCCATTGTTGTGCCCAGCTTAGAGTTGCACGATGATTAGATAAGTCATTCTCAAGACGGCTTACTTTAAACGGCCCTGTAATAATGGTTGAGCGGGTAACTTCGGTTTCATTCCAGTTGTACGCTAAGCTAAATGTTGAGCTGCCATTAAGTAACTCAGTTGAGTAGTTAGCCACTAAATCAACACCTTGTGTAGTGGTGTCAAAGTCATTAGTAAAAAAGCTTACCTGTGCTAGGTTTTGTACGTTAGGAATGCCCGAGGCAGTAAGTTTGTCTTTGTCTGCTTGGCTAAGTTCAATTTTATCAGATTGACTAATGCGCTCATCAACTTTAATATTGTAATAATCTACCGTTAAAAATAAATCGCCTAGCGTGTACACAGCGCCAAAAGTATAGCTTTGTGATTCTTCAGGCTCTAATTCTTGCCCGCCAAGTTGTATCGCAATTGGGTTAGTAGGTGGTAATAATGCTGAATCTACTAATACACCGCTGCTAAGGTTTGTTTGTACGTTACTCACATTAGCTTGGCCAACCGTTGGCGCTCTAAAACCTGTGCTGATTGAACCACGAATATTTAAATCTTCAGTTAAGTGATACTGAGCCATTAATTTGTAGTTAGTTGTCGTGCCAAAGGTATCGTAATCTTCAAAACGAACGGCTAGACCCATTAAAAACTCTTCAGTAAAGGGCGCTTCTATATCAACATAAGCGGCGTAGTTACGACGGCTATATTCACCGGCATCAGAGGGTTTAAACCCCGGGAAGCCATTTGAACCAATACCAAAGCCTTGATCGGTAAGTGGCCCTGCAATAAACGAGGCTTCATCGCCAGAGATCACAGTAAAGGTTTCTTCATGCCATTCTAGGCCTGATGCTATGTTTACATCGTATGCTAGGCCAAAATCAAAACCTTTAGATAGATCAAAGTTAAAGTTTTTCTCTAATTGTTCGTATTTACCTGGGCTAAAGTCACGTGGGCTTTCTGGGCCTAAAGACGCATTGATCGTGTCGTAAATAAAGTAGCGAGATTCATTATAACCAACCGTGCCGCTTAAGTCGTAATATACATCCTTTAAAAAGCCATCAGTAAACTGACCTTTAGTACCAATAGTGAGTGACGCATCGGTAATATTACCGCCAAAGTTTGGTGTAAAACCACCCGGCAGCATTTCATTAAATGCAAAACAATCTGGGTTATTTGCCACCCCATTAATATAATCTGGATTATCAAGCACGTTATCATCAATGGCAATAGTTGGGCAGTTGCCACTCATATCACCGGTTAAATCGCCAACGAGTAAAGTATCGCCGCCATCGTTTGAATAAGCACCCGGGCGAGTGTGAGGGTTACGGTAATAAAAACCACCTCTTACATCGCGCTCAGAGTAGTTACCAAACATGTAAAACTCTGAGTTATTGGTTAGCTCTAAACCTACATTACCAAAAATTGAAATGTCGTCGTTAACCTCAGGTGCGCCCCATACTTGAGTAATAGGTGCTATGTCGGGCACGCCGGCATCATTAAGTGCTTTAGCATCAAAGCGTTGTACTGAGCGGCTGGTTGCATCTGCGGTTTTATATTGAAAGCTTAAATTTGCAAAGCCATTGTCGGTAAATGGAAGACCAATATTGCCCGAAACTTGAGTGGTGTCGCCATCACCTTCGTAATACTCGCCCTTACGCACTTCAAGAGAGCCACCTTCAGAGGCATCTTTTAATACAAAGTTTATAACCCCTGCAATAGCGTCAGAGCCATATTGTGCAGCAGCACCGTCACGCAGTACTTCTACTTGCTTAAGGGCAATACTTGGAATAACCGAAATATCGGCACCTTGAGCACCATCGTTAATACCACCACCTAAAAAGGCGATAACAGAAGCGCGGTGTCGGCGTTTACCATTTAATAAAATAAGTGTGCTGTCTGATGGTAAGCCCCGAAGGTTAGCTGGGCGCACTAATGACGCTGCGTCACTAATTGGCATAGAGTGTACGTTTAATGAAGGTATAGCGCCCTTTAATAGCTCTAGCATGTCGGTGTTACCTGACTTGCTTAGCTCTTCACCACCAATAATATCAATAGGAACCGGTGAGTCACCAATAGAGTGAGGTGCTGAGCGTGTACCAACAACAGCAATTTTTTCTAGATTTTTATTAACTTTGGTTGTTGTTTGCGCGTCGGCTGCAATAGCAGAGCCAGATATAAATAATCCGGCTGTAGGGTGGCTAAGGCAAATTTAACTGCCTGGTTTAGCACATTGCTTTTTAATTTCATTCTAAATATCCCCAGTTAGAATAGTTTTGTTAATCATGTTTGTGTAACACGAGTTATTTTTGTAGCGGACTAGTCACATTTCATGGGGAGTAAGGTAATACTTGCTGACTCCTTAAAGCTTAATAAATTAAGCCCACTTCCTGTGAGTCCAGCTTATAGACTATAGAGAAAAAACAAGTAGAGAAATTAATAATTAACTATTATTTAACAATGAGGGTGTTTTGTATGAAATTGCAACAATACAGTGTGTGCTGCTTGTAATGCGCAGTTTGATTAAGGAAACGGTTAAATTAAGGGGAGTTTGAATGAGGGTTTAAGTGTTTTTGTTACTTTATTGTTATTGCGTGTTGCTCATTTTCACGCTTCCAAATAGCGAGCTGCTTTTTATATTCATCCCATACGCATGGGCAACAACTTCCACCACCACAGCACTCGTCCGGCTTAGGTTTTTCTGGTTTTGCGACTGCAGGTAGTATATTTAATTGCATATTAAGATTTTTTAAATACTAAAAAGGCTGTAAATAATAAAGTATTGACCTTGGCATGTAAATTATTCTTTGTGAACTTGAATCCCTGTGTGAGAATACGCCAATGCGATTATATAAAGTCATACACCGCGCACCATGGCGGGTTGTTAAAATTAGTTCCAAGCGCCAGCAATTGCGTTTTCGTCGTGCTATGGTTGCGCTTAAAATTGCGCTTGCGCAAGAAAGACAAGAAACAAAAGAAATGCTTTCAATTTATAAACGCTACACACAAGGGCAAACAAATAAAGCCGAATTAAAGCGTGCAAACGAGCAATTTGTAGATATTTTAAAGGGTTTGGGTTTAGGGGTATTTGCCATATTACCGTTTGCGCCTTTAACTATTCCCTTAGTGGTTAAACTGGGCCGCTTAGTTGGCGTTGATGTTTTGCCTAGCTCCTTCAATATGAATCGTTCAGTTAAAGAGCTTGATCGTGAAATAGCTCAAGAAAATCAAAAGCAAGACCCACAAAACTCATTAAAAAAGTAATCTATAATTGGCAAAATTAGCGATACCTTTTGCGTCTCCTTATTGTTATGCTTAGTGACCATTTATATTTTGTGAGTCATTTAATGAGTGCATTACTTCGTCATACTTCTTCTGGAATTCCTTTATCTTTTATCCTTAAAAACGAATTAACCGATTGGCTTACGCAGCAACCTACATTTGTACAAAACTGGTTAGCAAATAGTGGTTTTGAAAAGCAAGGGCTAGCATTAGTACCAAACCCTGAAACGGGTGAGCTTAACCATGTTTATTGCATAATGCGCAGCAGTGATGACTTTTGGGCTGCAGGCGACTTAGCCACCAAGTTACCGGTAGGTTGTTATCAAATTCAAGGTGAAAAACACCTAATAGAGCAGCTTGCTTTAGGCTTTGTATTGGGTGGTTATGAATTTAGTGAGTACAAAGAAAAAGTCACCGCAAAAGCGCAGTTAGGTATTGCTGACAAAACACTTTACGAGCAAATAAAACAACAAGCCGACGCAATTGGTTTAGCCCGCGATTTAGTTAATACCCCGGCTGCCGATATGATGCCGCAACATTTAGCACAAGTCATGAGTGATTTAGCCGACACCTTTGATGGAGACTTTACTCAGTGGATTGGAGATGAGCTGTTAGAGCAAAACTACCCAACAATTCATATGGTTGGCCGTGCGAGTGAAAATAAGCCGCGTTTACTCGACTTAAAATGGGGCGCAAAAGACGCACCATTAATTACTTTGGTTGGTAAAGGTGTATGTTTTGACTCAGGCGGGCTTGACTTAAAACCGAGTGCCGGTATGCGTAACATGAAAAAAGACATGGGCGGCGCAGCGCATGTTATTGCGCTTGCGCAGCTTATAATGGCTGCTAATTTACCAATTAGATTACGCGTGTTAGTACCTGCGGTTGAAAACGCGGTTTCGCGTAACGCATTTCGCCCTGGCGATGTAGTAAAAACCCGTAAAGGCATTATGGTTGAAATTGACAATACCGATGCCGAAGGACGTTTAGTATTATGTGACGCGCTTAGCGAAGCCCAAAACGACGAGCCTGAGCTTATAATTGACTTTGCTACCTTAACAGGTGCGTGTCGAGTTGCTTTGGGCACTGAACTACCAGGGTTTTTCTGTACTGAGCGTACTATTGCTAATAGTATTATGGACGCAGGGTTGAGCGTAAACGATCCGGTATGGCAACTGCCGTTATTTGATCAATATAAGTCATTTTTAAACAGTGATGTTGCCGATATGGCAAACTGTGCAAGCACCCCATTTGGCGGTGCAATTACCGCTGCACTGTATTTAAAAGAATTTATTGAGCCAACTACGCCTTGGGTACATTTTGATGTAATGGCATGGAACTTACGTGCTCTACCAGGTCGCCCAGTAGGCGGAGAAGCGTTAGGTATTCGTGCTGTATTTAATTACCTGCAAAACCGTTTTAACTAATAATCGAGTATTTAGTATGAGGTGTTAAACCTCATACAACTCAAGCGGTAAATTATCTGGATCGGCAAAAAAAGTAAACTTTTTGCCGGTTATTTCATCTTCTCTTATGTCCTCTACACTAACCCCTTGCGACTCTAAATACGCTTTAGCCACGTGCACATCACTTACTTTAAATGCCAAATGCCTTAACCCTTGTGCTTCAGGGTAACTTGGGCGCTCTGGTGCGCCAGCAAACGAAAATAACTCAATTTGACTGCCATCAGGTAAAGCTAAGTCTAATTTATAAGAATTTCGTGCGGCCCTAAAGTGCTCATTAATAATTTTAAGCTTTAATATTTTGCTATAAAAATGCTTAGCGCGAGGGTAGTCGCTGCAAATAATAGCGGCATGATGAATGCCAAGTAGTTTCATAACGCGCTCTCTAAATTGTGTAATTAAATACAAACACTAAAAACAAAAAACGCACAATTAAGTGCGTTTCAATAAGTAGCTGCCTATTTAGGTTGGCTCTGCTTCTTTACATGCTTTTACCGCTGGAGCAACTAACTCTAAGCCGGTTTTATCGCAAGGAGGAAGTTGTGCATCACTTACACTAATAGGTGTTACACGCTCGCCCCATTTAATATAACTAGCAGCCCACGTAAGGCCAGCGCCAAAGGCTGCCGACATAATATTTGAGTGTGGTTTAATTAAACCTTGCTCCACCGCCTCGCAAAGTGCAATGGCAATTGTCGCTGCCGATGTATTACCGTACTGGCCAATATTAACCATTACTTTTTCATCTGGCACTTTTAAACGGTGCTGAATGGCTTGAATAATACGTAAGTTAGCTTGATGCGGCACTAATACGTTTATATCGTCTAGGCTTAAATTTGCTTGGGCTAGTACGTCGTCGCATGCTTCACTCATGCCTTTTACAGCGCGCTTAAATATTTCACGGCCTTCGAATAGTAAATTAGATGGGCCAATCGGCTCATATTTATTTAAGTCACTACCAAAGTTTTCGATATGTAAAATATCACGATCTGTACTGTCACAACCGGTTTTAGTCGCAAGTAAACCTGCAGGTGTATCGGCAGCTTCGAGTACTACGGCACCCGCGCCATCGCCAAATAATACCGCACTGTCACGGCGCGACCAGTTTACATACCAAGTCATGCGCTCTGCAGCAATAACCACAGCCTTTTTAATCATACCGGCTTGTATTTGCGCTGTTGCTGCTTGTAGAGCATATAAAAACCCTGAACAAGCTGCGTTAGTGTCCATAGCGGCAGCGCCTACAGCGCCAATATTCTTTTGCACTAACGACGCAGTATTTGCCACCATAGTTGATGGCGTACAGGTGGCTAAAATAACTAAATCAATATCTTTAGCGTCAATACCGGCACAAGCAATAGCATGCTTAGCCGCAACAGTAGCAAGCTCTGCAGTACTTACATGGCTAACTCTGCGAGATTTAATACCTGTTCGTGATGTTATCCACTCGTCTGTGGTATCCACTATTTTGCTAATTTCGTCGTTACTAATGCTTGCTGGTGGAATGCATTTACCCCAACCAGTGATGTGTGCGTAAGGCATAGTGTGTTCTCTTAAAAAGTGGTCTGACATGTATTACTAATGAATAAGTTATACCAAAAAATGGCTTTTAACACTAGTAAATACCCAAGGAGATAAAAAATGATAGCTTATTAAAAGGGTTTTTGTAGCGTAAATGTAGCAATTTATAGTTAATTGGGTTAAAGGTAGAGCTTAAAAGGAGCAAGTATGAAAACTACACTAATAACTACATTTACTGCAATCACTTTAGCGTTAACAACAAATATGGCATTAGCACAACAACATAAAATTATTTATGCGGGCAGTGTAATGCTAGGTACAGAGCAAACGGTTAAAACTGAGCAAACACTGGTAATAGCCGATGATAAAATTTCAGCAATTAAAAGCGGCTATGTAAGTAAAGATGCACTGGGTTTGCCCGGCGCGCAAGTAATAGACCTTAAAAATCACTTTGTAATGCCTGGGCTAATAGACATGCACGTGCATGTTACTTTTGAGCGCGATGCCAATGTTAGCAGGCATCGCTGGACTACCGAATACGAAGCAGATAACGCGCTGCGTTCAATTAAATATTTACAGCGTACTTTAAATGCAGGCTTTACCTCAGTGCGAGACTTAGGCAGTAACTATCAGGTTATTTTTCCGCTAAAGCGCGCCATTGAGCGTAATGATATTAATGGTCCGCGCATTTTTGCCGCAGGCAATACAGTATCGCCCACTGGTGGGCACGCCGATTTACATGGCTATCGTAAAGATATAAGTGACGGTGTTGGTGCATCATTAGGTATTTGTAACGGCGCAGACGATTGCCGCAGAGCCACGCGCGAAGTGATTAAAAGTGGTGCCGATGTTATAAAAATTACCGCCACCGGTGGCGTATTAAGTAATACCGCCGCAGGCGTTAATCAACAATTAAGCGACGCAGAGCTTAGTGCAATTGTAGATACCGCGCATCATTTAGGGCGTAAAGTAGCCGCTCATGCTCATGGCACGCAAGGCATAAAAGCCGCGCTTAAAGCGGGTGTAAACTCAATAGAGCATGGCTCGTATTTAGATAAAGAGGCTATAGCATTGTTTAAAAAAACCGGAGCTTACTTAGTTCCTACTTTGCTGGCTGGTGCCACAGTGAGCGAAGAAGCAATTAGTAATCCAAACATGCCAATAGCTATTGCAGATAAAGTGCGCGAAGTAACACCTAAAATGCAGGCATCGTTTAAATTAGCGCTAAAAAATGAGGTAAATATTGCCTTTGGCACTGACTCCGGCGTATCGCGCCATGGCCTTAATGCTAACGAGTTTAGCTTACTGGTAAGTAATGGTATGAGTGAAGCACAGGCAATTAAATCGGCAACCGTGAGTGCAGCTAAACTGCTTGGCCAAGATACCCAATTAGGCGATTTGAGTGTGGGTAAACAAGCCGATATTATTAGTGTTAATGCCTCGCCGCTAAAAAATATTGCAGAGCTTAAAAATGTGCAGTTTGTAATGAAAGCAGGGCTAATTTATAAGCAATAGCCACACTTGCTGTTAAGGCACTGGGGTTAATATGGGCTCAATAAATATTGAGCTTAATAATTATTAACCCTAGTGCCGTGGCCTTTTAATACTTCACTTTGTACCTAGTTACAATGTCGATGAATGATGACTAAGTATTGCATAAGTATTAAAATAGCTTTTCTTAAAATTCAATAGGTAACATGTGTTTTGTTAATTCGCACCGATCCGGCTATTAGCCGCCTTTTAATGTTACGCAGTGGTGCCATAGCTGTGCAGCTTATTGCTGTGCTTATAGTGTACTTTTTATTAGATCATCAAATAGCATTAATGCCCTTACTGTTAGTGATTGCTCTAGAAGCGGGGTTTCAGTTAATGAGTGTGCTGGCTTATCGTAATGTAAGCCAAGCAAAACCGCTGGGCATGCTGATGCAATTAACCGCCGACGTATTGTTTTTAACTATTTTGTTATCACTCAGTGGTGGCGCAACCAATGCATTTGTGTCGTTATTATTGCTGCCAATAATGATTGCAGCGGTAACGCTAAGTGGCAAAGGGCTTGCTTATATCGCGGTATTAGCCATTGCGGCGTATAGTGTATTACTGATAAAAATGCCCGAACATAACATGCACCAAATGAACATGAGCGGCCATTTTATTAGCATGTGGATTAACTTTGTTTTGAGTGCCAGTGTAATAGCGTTAGTGATTGGTGCAATGAACCGCGCCTTAAAAGAGCGCGAACGCACTATTGCTCAAGTGCGCGAACAACAATTACGCAGTGAACAGTTAGTAACGCTGGATGGCGCAGCAGCGCAAATAACGCATCAGCTTGCTACACCAATTGCTAACTTACAGTTACTATTTGAAGAGTTATTAGAGGGTCATCCAAATAACCTTGTAGTGCAACAAATGCAAACTCCACTACAACAATGCGCTACACAATTAGATAGTTTTAGAAAGCTCTCAGCTGCGCTGCGCCTTAATAACACCCAACAACACATTACAACGGCGCAATTACAACAGCAAATTACCGATACGCTATTGCTGCAATATCCCGATCAACAAATAAAGTGGATTATAAAAAACCAAACGGGTGGCATTAATACCGCCATATTAAACAGTGATGCTATGTTGCTACCTGCTATTTTAAATTTACTCCAAAATGCAGCCACCGCTAATCAGCAGCAAGGTCAAAATGTGCTTGAGCTTACTTGGCTGCAAGAGGAGCATTGCGGCGAATATGTTTACTTGCTTATTCGCGATTTTGGGAATGGCTTTTCAGCAACCCAGCTCAGCAATTTAGGTGGGCAATTAATGCCTAGCGACCATGGTATGGGGCTGGCTGTGCTGCTTTCTAATGTGACCTTTGAGCGTTTAAATGGCTCGCTAACTTTATATAATCACCCCCAGTGTGGTGCAATTGCCAAAGTTAAATTAGCAACTGTTTTTAGCGAGCAAAGTGAATGAAAATATTAATTATTGAAGACGATATAAACCTTGCTAGTACCTTGGCAAGGCGGCTAACTAAATACGGTTTTAACTGCGAAATAGCGCATAACCAAAGTGAGGCACTCCTTAGTGCAAGGCGGTTTTTGCCCGCTACTATTTTGTTAGATATGAAGTTAGGTAACGACAATGGCTTAGCGTTAATAAAACCACTGCGCAGCTTGCTCACACACGCGCATATTGTATTACTCACGGGCTTTGCCAGTATTGCCACCGCAGTTGAAGCAATGCGCTTAGGAGCCAACGATTACCTTACCAAACCTGTTGATATGGCAACCTTACTAAAAGCACTTAACCAAGAGCGCGATACAGCAATAACCTTAGATGTTGCAACCACAGTTATGTCGCCAGAGCGTTTAGAGTGGGAGCATATTCAGCAAGTGCTACACAGTAATAATGGTAATGTGTCGAGCACCGCAAGGCAGCTCAATATGCATAGACGTACATTACAGCGCAAATTACAAAAAAAGCCAGTACAGCACTAATAACGCTAGTGATTAAATATAATTTTAGGCTAAAGCGATGCTGGTTTTTTTTCAGCGCACTCAACACATTAATGAAGCACTATAGTAGCTGCCTGATTTAACTAGCTGTGCTAAAATCGCGGCGTTTAAATTTAACCGATATTACAAGGCTTTCACATGGCAAATACAGCGCACGCACTGCATATACTGGTAAAACATAAAGAAATTGCAGAAGATATTATTACGCAATTAGGTAAAGGTGCAAAATTTCAAACCTTAGCTAAAAAGTATTCGTCGTGTCCGTCGGGTAAAAAAGGTGGCGATTTAGGTGAATTTAGACGTGGACAAATGGTGCCACAGTTCGACAAAATTGCGTTTAATGGCGCTATTTTAGAGCCGCATTTAGTTAAAACTAAATTTGGCTGGCATGTGATCAAAGTGCTTTACCGTACTTAATATTCTTTAAGTGCATGTATTAAATGCAGTTTAACATGCTTAATACTTTAAATTAAAAGAAAAGGCTGCACATTGCAGCCTTTTTAAATTCTTTAATTCAGAGTTTAATTACTCAGCGTTTTGCTGTGCTTCTTCTTCAGTTATTTGCTTAAAGGCTTGCACAAATGCAGCGCTAGGTTGTCCGCCGGTAAGGGCGTATTGCTCATTTATGATAAAAGTAGGCACTGTGGTAATACCCATTTGCTGTATGTCACTTTGCTGGCTGCGTACTTCTTGAAAAAACTCACCACCGGCTAAAATTTCTTGAGCACGGTCTGTATCAAGGCCAACACTTGCAACAATATCAAGCAAAGCGGGTTGCTCGTTTAAATTCACTAAGTCAGAAAAGTGGGCTTTAAATAAAGCCAGTTTTAGCTCGGTCTGCTTATTTGAAGTGGCAGCCCATGCTAATAAACGATGGCAATCGAAGCTATTTATTATCATTCGCTTATCGTCAAAGTTAAACGTGAAGTCGGCGTCTTTTCCGGCGTCTATTAAACGTTGGCGGTTATCTTTGCTTTGCTCTGGTGTTAAGCCGTACTTTTGCGTTAAATGTTCATTTAGATCTTGGCCTTCAGGCGGCATATTTGGGTTAAGCTCAAACGGTTTCCAGCTAATTTCTGCGTTTATTTCACCGTGTAATTCACTGAGTGCTTTTTCAAGGTTTTTATAACCAATAATGCACCATGGGCACATTACATCCGATACAATATCAATTTTAAGCGTTTTCATTATTTTCCCTTAGGGCAAAGCGGTAAAGCGAATATAATGAGTATATTGGGATTAATTGCAGTTTATCAATCATGATTACTCTACAGTGTATTAAAAGCTACAAATAATGTATTTGCAGCCTGGTTACTTTTTAGCATAAGGCAGGCGCATTAGTTTGTTAGTGCTGTGGTAGCTATCGAGCCCGCTTATGGCTACCGTATCTATGGCCTGTAAGTCTAAAAAGCCATCGCTTTGCAGTGCCGCTTCATCTAAATATACGTCCATTATTTCGCCAATCACAAGCTCAGTACCATTGACTGCTAAATGCTGATGTTCAATGTATTTTACCGCATATTTTAAGCGGCTTTGTTGTACAAAAGGGGCAGTAAATTCATTTAAATACTCAGCTGTTAAACCAGTGGCAGCAAACTCTGATTCGTTTTTATCATAACGCGCCGAGGTTTGATGTGCTTGCTGATAAATAGCACTATTAACATGATTAATAGTATAAACACCGGTTGCTAAAATATTTTCGAAAGTGTGACGGGGAACGCTATGGGGGCGTATTATCATACCAATTAATGGCGGGTGCGCGCCTAAATGAATAACAGAGCTAACAATCGATAAGTTAGTATTGCCTTGGCTGTCTTGAGTGCCAATTAAGTTAGCGCTTTTAAAGCCTGACAACGAGTTTATAAAGTGGGTACGCGTGTGTTTTTCAAGTGCTGCAATGCGCGCTTTAGTAAAATGCATTAAAAAATCCTTACCATGAAATACCTACCATGAAATAGCAGTGCCTTGCCAATCTAGGTAGGCGGGTTCACCGTTAAGTTCTAAATTAGGGTTGTTGTTAGTCAGTTCAAATAATTGCTGCGCTACAAACGCAGGAGTAAAAAGCGTGTTTGGCGGTACATTTTTTTGAAAAGGCTTAGACAGCTCAGTGTCGGTAGTACCGGGATGAAATAAAATGAGCTTAGTGTTTTTAGCGCGCCTTGCCAGCTCTACGGCAGCAGTTTTAAATAACATATTAAGCGCCGCTTTTGATGCGCGATAGGTATACCAGCCGCCAAGTTTATTGTCGTTTATGCTGCCAACCCGGGCGCTTAATGCGGTAATAGTGCAGTGGGTTTTAGGTGTTAATAATGGTAATACACTTTGCAGGCATAGCAGGGGTGTAAGCGCATTAACTTGCAATAGTTGATTAAAATAATCGCTGTTAATGTCCTCTAGTTTTTTTTCTGGCATGTGTTGCTGATTATGTAAAAGGCCATTAAAAATAATTACCTGATGTAAATCAGCCTGCTGGTTTTGTAGTGTAGTGGTAACATTGTTTAAGCTTTGTTTTGAATAATCGCTTTGCAGTTGCGTTATATTATTTAGGTTATTGTACTGTGCATTGCGCGAGCCCGCGCTTACGCAAACAATATGGTACTGGGTTACTTGGTTATTTAAATGCGCTATATAAGCTTGTGCAATTGCGCTACTTGCGCCAAATAAAACAATAGTTTTCATTTATCACCTGCACTTTTGGTTTTACATTGATTATTTTTACACTGTGAGTTTGGCATTAAAAAACGACTTATAGGCTGGCGATACTTAGCAAAAAAAGTGTATGCGCAATCGGCAAAAAAACGAATTATGGGCAAGCGAATAATCTTCAACCAAGGATATTTATCTACTGTTTTCCATGCTTGGTAGGTTACATCAAGGCCATAGATCATTATTCCAGATGGCATTCTTGCGTGTAATAACGCCATAGCTATACTTTTATCTACATTAGGAAAACGCGTATTAAAGTCAGTGGCATTAAGGTCCTCTAATATTATTTTATTATTAATGTCAGCACGCTTTAAATGTTGCATTTCGGCGTTACACAATGGGCAGTTAGCATCGTAAAAAATGATCATGTTATTGCTTTGTAATTATTTTACATATGCTTTTTTACGACACGCCATTGCAAATGGATCTATTAAATAACCGCGCATAGTGATATTAATAGTGCTCCATGAAACAAAGGAGACTGAGAAATGAGTGAACAATATGCCGCCTTGCGAGGCAATGTAAATTTACTAGGCCAATTATTAGGGCAAACAATTAAAGATGCCCAAGGCCAAGCAATTTTAGATAAAGTAGAAGAAATAAGGGCTTTATCAAAGTCATCTCGCAGTGGCAACGAAAACGACCGTAAAACACTAATAAAAGTATTACATGCGCTCAGCGATGAAGAGCTGTTACCGGTTGCCCGTTCATTTAATCATTTTTTAAACCTTGCCAATGTTGCCGAGCAGTTTCATACCGTTTCGCGTTTTAATGATGTTGGTTTTTGCCAGCTAAATCCTCTCACTCAAACATTAAAAACGTTAGCAACAAAAGCAAATAATGGCCAACTTAATCACAATCATTTGGCCGACACACTCTCAAAACTCCACATAAACTTGGTGCTAACCGCGCACCCTACAGAAGTAACACGCCGCACAATTATTAATAAGCACGTTGAGTTAAGTGATTGCTTAGCTTCATTGGAGCGAACTGATAACTTAGCACAAGAGCGCGAGGCTATTTTAAATCGTATTGCGCAGTTAATTAGCCAAGCATGGCACACCGACGATATTCGTCGCTCGCGACCTACCCCTGTTGATGAAGCAAAGTGGGGCTACGCGGTGATTGAAAATAGCTTGTGGCATGCGGTGCCGCGTTTTTTACGTGAGTTTAGTCAGCATGTAAAAGAGCATTTAAGCTTAGAGTTACCAACAAACTACAGCCCAATAGAGTTTACCTCGTGGATGGGCGGAGATCGTGACGGCAACCCTTATGTAACCGCACAAGTAACCAAAGAGGTGCTTGATCATGGTCGTTGGATGGCACTGGACTTATATGGCCGCGATCTAGAAACGCTAAGTACAGAGCTGTCGATGTCTGATGCCAGTGATGAGCTAATAGCCCTTGCGGGGCAAGAATTTGAACCTTATCGCTGCGTGATTAAAACACTTAAAAACCAAGTGTTAGAAACCGTAATGCATTTAGGGGCAAAAATAAAAAATCAGCGCAGCGAAGCCCAAGACTTAATTACCGATATAAACCAAATAAAACATCCAATTGAGGTGTGCTATCGCTCGCTATTAAAATGCAATATGAAAGTAGTTGCTGATGGCCTATTACTGGATGTATTACATCGTATTAATAGTTTTGGTTTGCGGTTAGCTAAATTAGATGTACGCCAAGATTCATCGCGCCATGGTGATGTGTTTTCAGAGCTTACGCGTTACTTAGGTTTAGGCGATTACAACCAATGGCAAGAGCAAGACAAACAAGCCTTTTTACTCACTGAGCTTAACTCGCGCAGGCCGCTAATACCTAAGCGTTGGCAGCCAAGCCCAGAGGTGCAAGAAGTACTCGACACCTTTGACGTGATTGCACAGCAAGACGAGCAAACATTTGGCTTATATATTATTTCGATGGCGCGCACAGCCTCCGATATTTTAGCGGTACAATTGCTGTTAAAAGAAAGCGGTTGTAGTTTTAAACTACCGGTTGCGCCGTTATTTGAAACCTTAGATGATTTAAATGATGGCCACAATGTTATTACTACTTTGTTGGATAATGACTGGTACAGAGGCCAAATTAACAATACCCAAAACGTTATGATAGGTTACTCAGACTCAGCAAAAGACGCCGGTATGATGGCAGCTGGTTGGGCGCAGTACGAAGCAATGGATAAGCTAGTTCAATTGGCCGACAAACGCGGCATAGAGCTGGTGTTATTTCATGGCCGTGGCGGTACGGTAGGGCGAGGTGGCGCACCCGCTGCACAAGCCCTACATTCACAACCACCGGGGTCATTAAAAGGTGGTTTGCGAGTAACTGAGCAAGGCGAGATGATCCGCTTTAAATTTGGTTTACCCGATGTTGCGCTACAAAGCTTAAATATTTACGCCGGCGCTGTACTGCAAAGTAATTTATTACCACCGCCAGAGCCTAAACCACAATGGCGCGAAGTAATGGCTTTGATCAGCGAAGAGTCGTGCGAGCATTATCGTAACGTGGTACGCCACGATGAAAACTTTGTACCTTATTTTAGAATGGCAACCCCAGAGCTTGAGCTTTCTAAACTGCCGCTTGGCTCGCGCCCTGCAAAACGAAACCCTACAGGTGGGGTCGAAAGTTTGCGGGCAATACCATGGATTTTTGCATGGAGCCAAAATCGTTTAATGTTACCTGCATGGTTAGGCGCATTAACAGGATTACAAGCGGCATTGGCAAAATACGGCGTTGAAACCTTGCAAGAAATGAGCTTACAATGGCCATTTTTTAGATCGCGCCTAGAAATGCTCGAAATGGTATTTAGTAAGGCCGACAGCTGGTTAAGTGAGCATTACGATAACGCGCTGGTGGAAGATATGTACAAACCACTCGGTGTTACTTTGCGCAAAGAGCTCGCAGAAGCGATTAGTTTAGTACAGTCGCTTAGCCCGCAAAAAAGCTTATTGGCCGATCAGCCATGGATCAAAGAGTCAATTGCGCTGCGTAACCCTTATACCGATCCGCTTAATGTGTTGCAGGTAGAGTTACTTCGCCGTGCGCGCTCAAGCGACAATGGCAGTGAAGGCGATATAGATAACGCGTTAATGATCACCATGACCGGCATAGCTGCAGGTATGCGCAATACTGGTTAATAGCTAAATAAAAATAAGGGGGTTGCGCAGCGCCGTAACCCCTTATTTTATGCATATGCGCTGGCATTTTATGCGCTAACCTTTTAAACTACTTAGCCATTGAATAACAAAAATTATATTATGGCTTCTGCAACCTTTTTAGTACAAGCAAACACCGCACTTAGTAATACCCACATCTCTTTAAGCGTAGCGCAAACACAGGCTTTACGTAGCCAATTAAAAACCCAGCACGGTATTTTAAACGCAAATAATATTAACCAACTATGCGCGCAACTTAATGTAACAAACGACGCCTTATTACAAGGTTTAGTGCCTTTAGCGTCTGAGTTTGCGGTAGCACCCGTATCGAACTTTCATGTAGGTGCAATCGTTAAAGCACTTGATGAAAGCGGCGAGGTTAATTTTTACTTTGGTGCTAATGCCGAGTTTAACCGCCAAGCACTTAGTTTAGTGGTGCACGCAGAGCAGTCTGCAATTAATAATGCGTGGTTAAATGGCGCGAAAAAAATACTAAAAATAGCGATTAGTGACGCACCTTGTGGTTATTGCCGCCAATTTATGAACGAATTAGCTGATGCGCGTGAATTTGATATTTTACTGCCCGAGCAGCAATTTAAACTTGCAGACTTGTTACCGCATTCGTTTGGCCCCACCGATTTAGGCAATCAGTACAGCTTATTTAATCCAGCCCCGCAGGCTCGCTCATTTAACAATACAGAAGTAGAGCAACAGCTGGCAGCCTATGCGTTAGCAGCTTATGTACCGTATAGCCAAAACTACAGCGCAGTAAAAATCACTACGTTTAACAACGGTGACTTTTATGGCAGTTACGCAGAAAACGCTGCATACAGCCCTAGCTTATCGCCATTGCAAAGTGCATTAAGTCAGTTGTTTTTAGCCGGTTTGAGTTTTGATCAACATACCGTAAAGGGAATAACACTGTTAGAAACCGCTGGTCATGAAAACCAAGCAGGAGTGGCTCAAGCAGTGCTAGCAAGCTTTGTAAACTTGCCACCACTTGAGCTAATTAGTGCGCCATTAAGTGAGTAACTTGGCAAACTGACGCACTAAAAAGTACTGTTACTTAGCGAGCAGTACTTTAGCGGCTTCTAATACTACCGCAACTGATTTTCTTTCAATTTCGCCGTGGTCAACATTAGGAATTTCTTGGCGAGTACGATTAACTAATACACCGGCTACGCACGCTGCTTGTAAACCAAGTGCCGCACACATAGTAAATAAGGTTGCCGATTCCATTTCGTAGTTCATCACACCCAATTTTTGCCACTCTTCACAGCTGCCTTGTAACGACTTTGGCACATAACCAGAGTGCGTATCGTAACGCTCTTGCCCTGGGTAAAATGTGTCGCTTGATGCAGTAATACCAATATGAAAATCGATATTAAGGTTTTCACAGGCTTTAACCATAGCTTGGGTAGCAAAAAAGTCAGATACCGCAGGGTAGCTAAGCGGCGCAAAATGCTGGCTTGCACCATCTAAACGCACAGAGGCTTGGCTAATTAAAATATCGCCTTCGTTAATGTGTGGTTGAATTGCGCCAGTAGTACCAATACGCAAAAAGCTGTGCACGCCAAGTTGGGCTAATTCTTCAACGGCAATCGACGTCGATGGACCGCCAATACCGGTAGAGCATATAACCACAGAATGGCCATTAAGCTCACCTAAATAAACATGAAATTCACGCGTTTTAGCCAGGCAAGTTGGGTTATCTAAAAATTGCGAAATACGTGCAGCACGATCCGGATCGCCCGGAACAATAGCCAGTTTTGCACCTTTAAGATCGTCAATACATAACCCTAAGTGAAATACCTTTTCCATAACTAAGCCTTTATAAAATTACTATCAATTTAGCATCATTACTATAATTGTTTGTTTAGTACAGGACGTATGTCCGTGTTGATTTGTTTTGATTTATTCACCCACATTGAATATTCAAGCATATATTAAAATTACCCGTAAAATGAGGCGGTTGACTTGTATAGGCAGACATTATATTGATCGTCTAAAGTAATGAGTAAATTATCATAAACAACAGGCATATTTACACTAAGTTGTTTTTATTCATATGGTTAGTTGTTATTTTTTGGATGGTATATACATTAGTGAAGCAAGGCTAATTTAACGTTAGTTTGCTTTTAGCAAGCAGTACTAATGTTATTGTTAGTATTTAAATATTAGCAATTTTGCATAACTAATCAGTACCACGCAAAACATATAGATTTATAAGGGTTTACCATGAGCACCGAATTTCAGGAATTTAAAAGCAAAATTGAGCATTGTTTGTGCGCACCAGGTGATGGTGTATATACAGTTAACACTGCAAAAGAGCGCAAAGCTGCATTAAGAAATAAGCTTTATGGGCAAACCGAAAACATTGGCCCATTATGGCGTGAGTCGCTTAACGAGTTACCCAATTCGCCGCATAAAGCGGTTATGCTAGGTATTAGCTCAGATTGTGGCGGCGGTATTTTACGTGGCGCAAACTGGGGGCCGTTATTTTTACGCTCAGCATTACTTGATCAGCAACCTCAGTGCCGCTCATTCGATTTAGGCGACGTACGCGTTATTCCTCATTTATTACATGATAAATACCTAAACAAAGCCACTATAACCAATTGCCAAAAAGCATTATACGGCAACGAAAATAACGACTATTACGTTAGCCCACTGTCGATCACTGAAGATGTATGCGACAGCTTTTATGCAACATTTGAAAATAAAGGCATTTTTGGTATTGGCGGCGATCATTCAATTAGTTACCCATTAACAAAAGCGTATTTAAAAGCTAAGCGCGCACAAGGCAAGCGTACCGCAATTATTCATTTTGATGCCCATACCGACTTATTGGTTGAGCGCTTAGGCATTGATTTATGTTTTGGCTCTTGGTGTACGCATATTTTAGAGTTTTTACCTGCGCCACATCATTTAATTCAATTTGGTATTCGTTCAAGCGGTAAACCGAAAGAGCATTGGGAAAGCACCTTTGGTGTTAAACAACATTGGGCGCATGAAATTATAGAGCGCGGTGCAGCAGCCGTTGCCGCAGATGCCATTGCCCAGCTTAAAGCCGACAACGTTGACGAAGTGTATGTTAGCTTTGATATTGACGCCCTTGATGAAAAATATGCCTCTGCAACAGGCACACCAGAGGCAAACGGCTTAACGCCGCAGCACGCACTGGATATTTTATCAGCCATAGCCGATGAATTTCCGATCACCGGTGCCGATATGATGGAAATTGCGCCTTTTACCGACAGCTCGCTAGTAGGGCAGTCAAGTTCAGAAACCACCTTACGAGAAGGCGCTAAAATTTCGGCGTTTTTGATTAGTGCGATGAACAAGTAATCTTAAAGCAGGTCGAAAGGCCTGCTTATTGTATTGATAATAAAAGCCTTTTAATAAATATTAAATTTAAATTGCCCCGTTTAAAAAAGCGACTATAATCCAGCTGCTTTTGCTATAAAAGCGTATTTTATTGGAGCTATAAATGGGTGATTTAGTCGGGATTGGCTTATTAATCTTGATCAGTGCGTTGTTTGCAATGTCGGAAATTGCGATTGCAGCATCGCGTAAAATAAAATTAAGAGTAATGGCTGATGAGGGCAATGTTCAAGCAGCTGCAGTATTAAAGCTACAAGAACAACCTGGGGCATTTTTTGCCATGATCCAAATAACCCTTAATGCTATTGCTATATTAGGCGGCATTGTGGGTGAGCAAGCACTTTCGCCTTATGTGCAAAATGTTTTGCAGTTTTTTTATCAAGGCCCATTACTGACACAAATTAGTTTTTTACTGTCGTTTTTAACCATTACTTCACTGTTTATTTTATTTGCAGATTTACTACCTAAACGTTTGGCGATGATTTTGCCAGAGGCCGTTGCTGTGCGCGTGGTAACAATAATGCGCTGGGTTACCTATGCCTTAACGCCCTTGGTATTATTTTTTAATGGTTTAACAAATATTATTTTGCGTATTTTTAAAGTACCAAGCGAGCGCGAAGATATTGTAACCACAGAAGACATTGTTGCCATGATGGATGCAGGTGCAGAATACGGTAGCCTACAGCAACAAGAATACGATTTAATCGGTAACGTATTTGACCTAGAAGCGCGCTTTATATCGAGTGTGATGTCGCCGCGCGACCAAATAGTTTATTTTGATATTAATGAGTCGAGCCATGATATTGCTAACAAAATAATAGAGCATCCACATAATCACTTTTTAGTGTGTAACGATAATTTAGATAAATTAATCGGCTCTGTTGAATCAAAAGATATTTTACGCCAAGTACTTAAAGGCGATGCAGCGAATATTAATAGCGAAATGCTCGAAAAAGATATTTTTTATCTGCCCGAAACCCTCAGTTTATCAGAGGCATTAAATGCGTTTAAAACAGCCGTACAGCCTTTTGCTGTGGTAGTTAACGAATACGCATTAGTGGTAGGCATAGTAACGGTAAAAGATTTAATGAAAGGCTTTATGGGCGACTTAATTACTCACAGCGATGATGAGTTAATTGTTGAGCGCGACCAAAACTCCTGGTTAGTTGATGGTTTAACCCCCATAGTTGAGCTGGCTAAAGTACTTGATATTGATGAGTTTCCTCATCAAAGTCATTACGAAACCGTGGCCGGATATTTAATTTATACCATGAAGCGTATTCCAAAACGTGCAGAGTATATTCAATACGCCGGCTTTAAATTTGAAGTGGTCGATGTTGAAGGCATTCGGGTTGAGCAGTTACTGGTATCAAAAATAGTACCCACGCCCGAGCCACCGCAAAGCTAAGTACAAACTAAGTTAGCTCGCTATTAGCAAGTAAAAAGTAGCAAGTAAACAGTCAAAATCACAAAGTAAAAACACCTTATTTTATTATTTTAAGGTGTTTTTACTTGGGTTGGTTTGAGCGCAGAGAAGCCCAACGAAAAAAGGCAGCCTCAATTAACATTAGCGTTTTGTATTATCGATTACCTAAAAAGTACCGAATGTAGGTCGGATAAGCAAAGCGCCATCCGACACAGTAAAATACCTTGCCAATTATTATCAGCATTTTATATTGTCAAATTGCTAGAAAATGCCATGAACGGGCCTTCAAGGCGTGAATCTGAAACTTTGTTGGGTGGCGCCTTCGGCTTAACCAACCTACCTTTTGACGTTGATTGAGGTAGGTTGGTTTGAGCGCAGCGAAGCCCAACGAAAAAAGCAGCCTCAATTAACATTAGCGTTTTGTATTATCGATTACCTAAGGAAGCACCGAATGTAGGTCGGATAAGCGAAGCGCCATCCGACACAGTAAAATATCTAGCCAATTATTATTATCAGCATTTTATGTTATCGAATGGCTTGAAAGAGAATCGAAGGGGTCAAATCTTGACTTCATACATCACAATTCTTGACTGACCGTTTATCGTTCTATGCAGCTCAACTAAATGTCTATACCAATCACCATTCAAAGCATAACCACGCTGAATTCAGCCCTATTTGGGCTTTACACAATGCCCTAGGGGAGTTTTGACTGTAAGCAAATAGTCGCTTTAGTCAACCAAATTTACATATGTTTACAGCATTAAATCTAGTTAAAAATAATTCTTAATTAGCATTGGAAAGTGCATGCAAATAATTTAGAATGAACGTTCATTCTAAAGTTTAAATTCAAGTTAAAAGGTAATTTAATATGCAGCGTTCCCGCATCGCGCTATTGGTATTTTCGGCCCTCGTTGGTTCTGTCGTTTTAACTGGTTGTGATCAGGCTGCTGAGCAACCTAAAGCTACTGCTTCTCAAGGCACTCCAGTAGGTGTAGTTACGATAAAAAGCCAAACACTTACACTTAAACAAGAATTACCAGGGCGTGTAAGTGCATATCAAATAGCAGAAATTCGTCCTCAAGTTAGCGGTATTGTGCAATCTCGTTTGTTTACAGAAGGTACGCAAGTAGAAAAAGGCCAAGCGCTATATCAAATAAATCCAGCCATTTTTGAAGCTGAGCTTGCAGCAAGTGAAGCAGCTGTAGCCCGTGCTGAGGCGAGTATTGCCAGCAGTAAATCAAAAGCTGCGCGTTATAAAGAGTTGTTGGCAATTAAAGCTGTAAGTCAGCAAGACTTTGACGAAGCAGATGCAACTGCTAAACAGGCAAAGGCTGAGTTACTTACTGCGAAAGCGCAATTACAGGCTGCACAAATTAATTTAGATTACAGCCATGTGGCATCGCCTATTGGTGGTCAAATTAGTAAATCGAGTGTGACTGTTGGTGCTTTGGTAAGTGCTAATCAAGCAATGGCATTGGCAACAGTAACGCAACTTGATCCAATTTATGTTGATTTAACACAATCGAGTAATGAGTTAACCAAGCTTAAAAAAGCGTTGTCGTCGGGCTCGTTAAGTGTTGATGCAGATATTCAAACCGAGGTTGAGCTTTATATGGAAGACGGTTCGGTTTATCCGCATAAGGGCACCTTACAGTTTTCAGAAGTAACGGTTAATCCAAGTACGGGTTCGGTAACATTGCGAGCTAAATTTTCTAACCCTGAGAAACTACTTTTACCGGGTATGTATGCCCGTGCATCTATTGTTGAAGGGGTTCAAGAAAATGCTGTTTTGGTTCCGCAGCGTGGTGTAACGCGTAATACCAAAGGCCAGCCAACGGCTATGGTGGTAAGTGAAAATAATACAGTAGAGAGCCGAGTACTAGAAGTTGATAGAACAATAGGTTCGAACTGGTTAGTGACTAAAGGTTTATCTGCTGGTGATAAGTTAATTGTTGAAGGCTTACAAAAAATTCGTCCTGGCGCGCCAGTGATTGTCACTGAAGCAACACCTTTAGCCACTCAAGCGCAATAACGGAGAGTTTAAATGTCACGATATTTTATCGATAAACCGATATTTGCTTGGGTACTCGCTATTATTGTTATGTTAGCGGGTATTTTAGCAGTTAAAAGTTTACCTATTGCACAGTATCCTTCTATTGCACCGCCTGCGATTAGTATTACTGCAAATTACCCAGGTGCATCAGCGCAAACCTTAGAAGACTCTGTAACTCAAGTTATTGAGCAAAAAATGAAAGGGCTAGACGGCTTGTTATATATGTCGTCAACGTCAGAGTCGAGTGGCTCAGCAACGCTTACATTAACGTTTAATGCTGATACAGACCCTGATATTGCTCAGGTTCAAGTACAAAACAAATTAGCAACCGCAACGCCGTTGTTACCAGAGGAAGTACAACGCCAAGGTGTTGTAGTAGCCAAAGCGGCGCGTAACTTTTTATTAGTATTAGGTTTTGTGTCTAAAGATGGCAGCATGACTAATATTGATATTGGTGATTATGTAGCCTCAAACGTGCAAGATATTGTTTCTCGTGTTGATGGTGTAGGTGAAGCGCAGTTATTTGGCTCGCAGTACGCTATGCGTATTTGGTTAGATCCAGCAAAATTACAAAACTTTAAGTTAACGCCAAACGATATTGGCGCGGCAATTACTGCACAAAATGCGCAGGTTTCTGCCGGCCAACTCGGTGGTATGCCTGCGATTGCAGGGCAGCAGTTAAATGCGACAATAACGGCACAAAGCCGTTTGCAAACACCTGATCAGTTTGAAAACATTTTAGTTAAAACCAATAGTGATGGCTCAGTAGTACGACTAAAAGATGTAGCGAGAGTAGAGCTAGGCGGTGAAAACTATGGTGTAGTCGCACGTTTTAATGGAAAACCCGCATCGGGCTTAGGGATAAAACTGGCCAGTGGTGCGAATGCGCTAGATACGGCAAATGGTGTTAAAAAAGCCCTTGAAGAGCTTAAACCGTTTTTCCCTCAGGGCTTAGAAAGTGTTATTCCTTACGACACCACACCATTTGTATCTTTGTCGATAGAAAAAGTAGTACACACGTTAATTGAAGCTGTGATACTTGTGTTTGTTGTAATGTATTTGTTTTTACAAAACTTTCGTGCGACGTTAATTCCGACTATTGCAGTACCTGTTGTATTACTGGGTACGTTTGCAATTTTGTATACCTTTGGTTATTCAATCAATACGTTAACTATGTTTGCTATGGTACTTGCCATTGGCCTGTTGGTTGATGATGCGATTGTTGTAGTAGAAAACGTAGAGCGTTTAATGACTGAAGAAAAACTCTCGGCATTAGATGCAACACGTAAATCAATGGACGAAATTAAAGGCGCATTGGTAGGTATTGCTATGGTGCTGTCGGCAGTATTTATTCCGATGGCGTTTTTTAGTGGCTCTACCGGTGTTATTTACCGTCAGTTCTCTATTACTATTGTGTCGGCAATGGGCTTGTCGGTATTAGTGGCGCTTATTTTAACGCCTGCATTATGTGCAACCTTACTTAAGCCAAGCCATGTACACGATAAAACATCATTTATTGGACGTTTTTTCTCTGGCTTTAACCGTGGTTTTGATAAAACAAACCGCGGTGCACAAGGTATTGTTGGGCGTATGATCAGCCAATCAAAGCGCTACTTACTTATTTATGGTGTGCTTGTGGGTGGTATGGTATATGTGTTTTCAAGCTTACCAACTGCTTTTTTACCAGACGAAGACCAAGGTATATTATTTAACCAAGTAATGTTGCCTGCAGGCTCTACCATTGAGCAAACGTTAGGTGTAGTTGAAAAAGTAGAAAACCATTATTTGAATGATCAAGCCGAAGCGGTAAGTTCTATCTTTACGGTAACAGGCTTTAGTTTTGCCGGTTCTGGGCAAAACTCAGCAATTGGTTTTGTGAGCTTAAAGCATTGGGATGAGCGCCAGCGTGACGACTTATCGGTAAATGCAGTAGCAGGTAAAGGGATGGGGTATTTTTCAACCATAAAAGAAGCGTTTGTATTTGCTTTCCCACCACCGGCAATTGTAGAGCTTGGTACAGCTAATGGCTTTAATATGTTTTTACAAGACCGCGTAGGCTTAGGCCATGACGAGCTATTAAATGCACGTAATATGCTATTGGGTATGGCAAGTAAAAGCCCTGTTTTAGCGGGTGTGCGTCCAAATGGCCAAGAAGACATGCCAGAGCTGCAACTTGATATTGACCTTGCAAAAGCGGAAGCATTGGGCGTTACTCAAACCGATATAAATAGTACTTTGTCTACCGCATGGGGTAGCCGCTATGTCAATGACTTTATTGACCGCGGCCGCGTGAAAAAGGTATACATGCAAGGCGAAGCTGATTCGCGCATGGTGCCAGAGGACTTAAATAAGTGGTACGTGCGTAATAATAATGGCGATATGGTGCCGTTTGCAGCATTTGCTAGTTCGCACTGGTCTTACGGCTCACCACGCTTAGAGCGCTACAATGGTTTTTCTGCGATGGAAATTCAAGGTAGTGCAGCACCTGGCTATAGTACAGGGCAGGCTATGGATGAAATGGAGCGTTTAGTTAAGCAATTGCCAAACGGTATTGCTTCTGAGTGGTCGGGTATATCTTATCAAGAACGCTCAAGTGGTGGGCAAGCGCCTTTACTGTATGGCTTGTCGCTGTTGTTTGTATTTTTATGTTTAGCTGCGTTATACGAAAGTTGGTCAGTACCATTTGCTGTAATGATTATTGTGCCACTGGGTATATTTGGTGCGATTATGGCGGCATTAATTGGTAACTTATCAAACGATATTTACTTACAAGTAGGCTTGTTAACCACCATAGGTTTGGCTTCTAAAAACGCTATATTAATAGTTGAATTTGCTATTCATAAAATGGAAGAAGGCCTGAGCTTAGTGGATGCTGCAATAGCTGCTGTTAAACTGCGTTTACGCCCAGTATTAATGACCTCGCTGGCCTTTATTTGTGGTGTTGTACCTTTGGCTATTGCGTCGAGCGCAGGGTCGGGTGCACAAAATGCGCTGGGTATCTCTATTATTGGTGGTACATTAGCTGCCTCTACCTTAGTGGTGTTATTTGTGCCTTTGTTTTTTGTTTTAGTACGTAAAACATTCTCAAGTAAATCGGCAGTAGCAACGAAGGAGAGCGAATAATGAACTTAAAAACATTAGGTTTAAACGCACTTACTTTAGCTGTATTAACGGGGTGCCAACTTGCCCCAGAGCAACAAGAAATAGCTTTACCTGTGCCTGATGCGTATGCATCGGGTGCAGAGCAAGCGCAAGCTATGCAGCTAAATTGGCAACAGTTTTTTAACGATGAAAAACTGCAAGCGTTAATTGCACAGAGCCTTGAGCATAATAAAGACTTACAAATTGCTGCATTAAATGTGCAGCGCGTGCGTGGCTTATATCAAATAGAAGACTCGGCATTATTTCCATCGCTTGATATAAATGGCTCTGGATCGCGTCAGCGCTTGCCGGGTGATTTATCGAGTACTGGTGAGCCGCGTATTAATTCGCAGTACAGTGCTACCGTAGGTATTACCTCGTATGAGCTTGATATATGGGGCAAGGTGCGCAATCAGTCAGCGCAAGCACTGCAAACCTTATACTCTACGCAGCTGAGCCAATACAGTATGCAAGTGTCGCTTATTGCTGAGCTTGCTAATGCCTGGCTTAACTATGCAACCGACCAGCAGCTATTAGCACTGGCCGAGGAAACCCTAACGTCGCAACAGTCGTCGCTATCACTTACTCAACAAAGTTTTGATTTAGGTGCTGCATCAGCAATTACCCTAGAGCAACTTAAAAGTACGGTTGCTACAGCTAAAGTTGATATAGCAAAGTATAAGCGTTTATTAAAACGCGATAAAAATGCGCTTGATTTACTAGTAGGTAATAGCGTTGCCAGTGATTTACTGCCAAATGCGTCACTTAATCATTTACTCGACTTACCAGAAGTACCAGTTGGTTTACCGTCTGATTTACTCACGCAACGCCCTGATATTAAAGCGGCTGAGCATCAGTTGTTAGCGGCTAATGCAAATATTGGTATTGCGCGTGCTGCGTTTTACCCAAGTATTAGTTTAACCGCTAATGCGGGTACTGCATCAAGCGACTTAAGTGGTTTATTTGATGGTGGCTCGGGTACGTGGAGTTTTGTACCTACTATTAATTTGCCTATTTTTAATATGGGCCGTAACCAAGCTAATTTAGATGTTGCTAAAGCGGCGCAACAAATAGCGCTTACCACCTATCAGCAAAAAATTCAGCAAGCGTTTCGTGAAGTTGCTGACGTACTTGCAGATAGAGAAGGTTATAACGCCCAGCTAAGCGCACTTGAGCAGTTAGTGCAAAGCCGTCAAGCAACCTTTGATATTTCGCAAGCGCGTTACGACAAAGGTGCCGACAGTTACTTGCAAGTTCTTGATTCGCAAAGAACTTGGTACAGTGCCCAACAGCAGTTAATTACGGGTAAGCAAGCATTACTTGCCAGTAAAATTAACTTATACAAAGCAGTTGGCGGCGGTTGGCAAGTTACCTCACCAGCGGTGCAAGATTAAGTAGTCTATATGGTCTATAGCTTTTGCTATAGACCATCACTAGAATGTTAAATTTATAATACTTCTAATTTAACAGCGCTTTATTTGCTGTAACTAAATATTTAGATGCAATTGGTTTTTATAATAGACAGGTTAAATAGTGGAGTTGTAAGTGACCCATAAAAGTAAAAGACATGCAGATCCTGCATTAGTCGAAGCACGGCGCACACAAGTACTAGATGCTGCAGCAGACTGCTTTCGTCGCAAAGGCTATCATGGGGCAGGCATGGCTGAAATTGCAAGAACTGCGGGTATGAGTGCCGGCCATATCTATAACTACTTTGAAAGTAAAGAAGCAATAATAGAGAGTATTATTGAGCAAGATATGCAAGAAATGTTTTCTATATTTCAAGAATTTGAAGAGCAGCCTGGCGATATCCTCACAATACTTTTAGGCAGTTTGCACAAAGGAGTGCAAAGGCATATGGATACCGGGGCGTGTGTAATCGATTTAGACATGATGGCAGAAGCGGCCAGAAACAATAAAGTGGCTACGTTACTACACGAGGCTGATACCCAAGCGCGCGATAGAATGAGACAGTTATTAATTAGCGATAGAAGCTTGTTAAAATCACACTCAGAGCAAGAACTCGATAGCCGTATTAATGTTATTTTTTCGATGATGGCGGGCTTATTTCTTCGAAAAATGCTCTACCCAGAACTCACCGAAGAAACAGTATTAATAGCACTTCGCCCAGCGATGAAAACGCTACTCATGCCTTTTGAAGTGCATGACGAAGTACTGTAAAAAGTACTGTAAAAAGTACTGTAAAAAGTACTGTAAAAAGCACTATAAAAAGTGCTCAAATTGGTATTAGGGCGGTTACAGGTTAAAACCGCTCGATTGACCATTGTAATGCAATCAGTGCTATAGCAAATGAACCCACCGGCATTAACCATTTCTTATACCACTGATAGCCTCTTATGCTGATTAACACCGGCAATGCTATGAGTAAAATACTGAGCTGACCAATTTCTACCCCTAAGTTAAATGCTACAATACTCAATAGCTGATAATCGCTCGACAGCCCCAACTCACCCAATACACTGGCAAACCCCATGCCGTGCAATAAACCAAATGCAAATGTTACCCAGCCTAAGCGCAATATCAGTGGCCACACATTATTAAGTGCAGCAAAAAGTACTGACAGGGCAATACCTAGCTCTACCCAGCGGCTATTAGGGTATGTGTTTGATAGGGTGCGTTATGGCAAGTTTTTATAAATGCTTCTACAATCCAGCCCAATACAAGTAAACAAAGTGTATTTTCCTAATGTGAACAATTAGCCTACTATAGTGTAAAAACAGCAATGTTTTATAAGTGGACTAAAAAAAGGCTTAATAAATAAAAATTAAAGTGTTAATTATCAATAATATAATTAATCAGGGATAAGTGAATGCTGGCGTAAAATTTGCTTTTACAATATTAAGACATGATTAATAAATATAACAACAACGAGTATATATTATAAAAGGAGAACATATGTGGGCTGCAATTAGTTACTTACTATTGGCATTTATACTCATATTTATTGGCTGGGAAGTTAACTCAATTTACTTTTCGATTGTATTTTATTGGAGTGCATTGTCACTACTTTTAGTGGGGGGCGCTTATATATTCGATATAGCAAAAGTGTTTAGAAAACGAGAAAACGGCGTTATCCCTTTTTATATTCGCTGGGCGTTTATTCCTTTTTTATTTGGCGCACAATTATACAATGCGTGGGCTCGTAAGCACGATAAAGTGCCGCCTATTCAAAAGATTAATGAACATTTGTTTTTGGCATGTCGATTATTTCCCTCTGACATAGATACGCTAAAAGAAAACGGTATTACCGCAATACTTGATGTAACGTGCGAGTTTGACGGTTTAGAGTGGAGCTCTACGCAAGAAAACATTAATTATTTAAACATTCCGGTACTCGATCATAGCGTTCCTACGCATTCGCAGTTAAACCAAGCAATTAATTGGATCCATCATCATGTACAAAAAGATCGCCGTGTGGTGGTGCATTGTGCTTTAGGGCGCGGGCGCTCTGTGTTTGTAATGGCGGCCTACTTGCTTAGCCAAAATAAAGATGCCGATGTGCATCAAATACTGGCACAAATAAAAGAAACTCGCGAGACAGCTAATCTTAATAAACGCCAATTACATCACTTAGCTAAGCGCCATAAAAAAGGTGAGTTAGTAATTAAAAACAAAGCATTTTTGATTGCAAATCCAGTGTCGGGCACAAAAATGTGGCAAGACAAACAACACCTAATTATTGCTAGTTTATCGGCTTATTACGACTTAACCGTATTAACAACCTCAAAAGAAGTTAACGGCGTAGCGCTTGCTAAACAGGCAATAAAAGAGCAGCCAGATATTATTATTGCTTGTGGTGGTGACGGCACAGTGACAGAAGTGGCCAGTGTATTAGCGCACACTAAATGCAGGTTGGGTATTATTCCGCTGGGCACGGCTAACGCATTAGCGCATGTGTTAATGGGCATAAAATCAAAATTTATTCCTGTTGAACAAGCCTGTGATTTAATTATTGATGGGCAAACAAGTTTAATCGACACAGCTTATTGTAACGACGAGCTAATGTTACTACTGGCAGGAATTGGCTTTGAACACTCCATGATTGAAAAAGCCGACCGTGAAGCTAAAAACAAATCTGGGCAACTGGCCTATTTAAATGGTTTTTTACAAGCTTTTGGTGAACAAAAAGCACAAGTATTAACGATAAAGCTTGATGATAACGAACCAACGCAAGTGAGTACCAATAGTTTTATTGTTGCTAATGCCGCACCCTTTACTACTTTGCTAGCTCAAGGTGGCGGGCAGCCCGATCATAGTGACGGGCTTCTTGATGTGAATTGGTTAATACCCAATAAAGAAAATGGCACTACAGTACTGAGTATTGCCGAGCTTATGTTTAGCAGCATTACACAAACACATTTAGCTATTAATTCGCATCATACAAATGCTAAAAGAGTGGAAGTAAGTGCAGAGCAAGAGATTAAATACGTAGTAGATGGAGAGGTGAAAACTTCTAACAAATTAGTTATTACAATCTCACCTGGATCATTAAACGTTATTTGCAAAGAACAGCTAGATAAATAATACACGGCTATAAAACGGCGTTATTACACGCCGTTTTATTATTTATTTTTTGATCGAAGGCCAAACAAAGCCCGATGTATCAGGTGCTCTATCGGAAGTGGGCCTTGGTGCACTTTTGGGTCTACGAATTGGCTTGTTATTTATGGTATGAATATAAAGCGCTTCTACTTTATCTCGTGCCCATGGGGTTTTACGCAAAAATTTTAAGCTCGATTTAATGCTTGGTGCATCAGTAAAGCATTTAATTTTAACCTGTTCACCCAAAGTTCTCCAGCCAAGTCGTTGCTCTAACTCAACAAGTATTTGTTCTAACGTTACCCCATGTAAAGGGTTTTTAGGTTGATTATCCATAGCTACACTACTTATTTAAACTGCGCATAGTGTAACTTAATTCACTCGTAGAGGCTAATTCACTGTAATTGTAGCGGGCTTAGTAGGGTAAATTGCATTGCCTTGTTTGTCGAGTTTAAGCCAAATTAGTTGACTGTTGTTATGTTGTACAAATTTAGCCCCGCAAATAAGCGTAAATGAGTGTATTTGTATTAACGCTCCTTCGCTGTAGCGTTTATTGTCGTACCAACAACTTGTGTCGGTATTTACAAACTGATTAGCATCGATAACAGAGTGGGTTTTAATTGTATTAGCATGGCTGAGTAGCGAATAGCTTAAGCAGCTAATATAAAAACATAAGATTAATAAATGGCGCATTTTAGTCTCAAATTGTCGCAGGTTTAAAAATAATACACTAAGCTAAAAAACATGCTAGGGTAAGGTATACACAAACACCATAAAAATGCGTAATTGGGTATTTTATAGCACCTTAACATTAGACAGCTGCTTATATAAAAGGCGCTTTCTTGACTTGGGTATATTTATATTTAGTAAAACACAGAACAATAAATAGGTGAAAATATATGCAATTTAACCAAACAATGATCGATGAATTTACACTATTAGCTAAATTTCCGCGTGAAAGTAAAATGCAGGGAATTAAACTTCATTCAGACGCAGAGCCTAGCTTGTTAAGCGCCGCACAACGTTTATTTGATAAAGGAATTATAGATAGCCCAGATGGCGGTTATTTAACTGATCTGGGCTTAGAATTAATTGACCATGTAACTGTGGTGCACAGTGCCTTACAAGGCTAATTTTCTGGGTTAATTACCTAGGCTAATTATTTAGACTAGGTTGCATCAGGTTGATTTTGTGGTGCGGCATCAATAAATGCATCGAGCTTATTACAACGCTCATAAATGGCTGCTATTTTAGGATATGCGGCCATATTTACATTAAAACGAATAGCATTAAATACCTGCGGTACTAAGCACACATCGGCAAGGCTTGGTTGCTCACCCACGCAAAAAGCGTTATTACTATCAAGCAGTTGCTCTACTTTTTCAAACCCTACTTCTACCCAATGACGATACCAAGTGTTTTTAGCATCATCGTCTACCCCTAGTTCGTTACTTAAATACTTGAGTACACGTAAATTATCTAAAGGATGAATGTCGCAGGCTATGGCGTAACTTAAATTACGAATTTGTGCTTTTTGCCATGCGTTACCAAATAATAATGGCGCAGTGTTTGGATGACTTTCTTCAAGATACTCTAAAATAGCCAGAGATTGCCCAAGCACACCGTCAGCTGTTTCAAGTGCAGGGAGTAAGCCTTGTGGATTTTTATCTAAGTAGGCTGCACCTAATTGTTCAGACTTTAGTAAATTAACACCAACCAATTCGTGATCAATGTTTTTTAAGTTAAGCGCAATACGCACCCGGTATGCGGCAGATGAGCGAAAATAACTATAAAGTTTCATGGTTAATTATCCTTGTGATCCAGTAAATTGCTTTTTAATTGTGCGCCAGCAATCAGTGTAGTTAGTTTGGCGCTCTTTGCCCTCAAGAGCGTATTTAGTTGGGGATATGATATAACGTGATTCAAACATAAATGCCAGCGTATTATCATAACGTTGTGGCTCAAGCTGGGCATTAGAGGCTTTGTCGAACACGTCGGCTTCAGGTCCATGTGGCGACATACAATTGTGTAGACTCATACCCCCGGGAACAAAGCCATGCTCTTTAGCATCGTAAACGCCTTCTATTAAGCCCATAAATTCACTCATTATATTGCGATGAAAGTAAGGAGGGCGAAAGGTGTTTTCGGCCACCATCCAGCGTGGAGGAAAAATAGCAAAATCAATATTAGCCACGCCTTCAGTACCTGATGGCGATGTAAGTACGGTAAAAATAGAAGGATCTGGGTGATCAAAGCTCACTGTATTCATTACATTAAAACGTGCTAAGTCATATTTATACGGCGCACTGTTACCGGTCCACGCAACTACATCTAGAGGCGAGTGGCCGATATCACAACGAAACATGTTGCCGTTAAATTTAGCCACTAATTCAAACTTACCTTCTATATCTTCAAAAGCAGCAACTGGGTATTGAAAGTCACGATCGTTGGCAAAACCGTTAGAGCCGACCGGGCCACGCTCAGCTAATTCATACTGATGGCCATAGTTTTCACAAATATAACCGCGCGCAGTCGCTGTTAATAGTTGTACCTGAAACTTTATACCACGGGGAATAACCGCTATTTCGCCCGCTTTTATGGTTAAATTACCACACTCAGTTTTGAGCAATAATTCACCTTGCTGCGGTACAAACAACATTTCGCCATCGGCATTATAAAAATAACGTCCGTCCATCGATTTATTAGCAACATAAACATGAATAGCAATACCGGTTTGGCCATTTGCACTACCATTAGCGGCCATAGTAATTAAGCCATCAATAAAATCAGTTGGTTGCTGCGGAATATCGATAGGGTTCCAGCGCAGCATAGTTGGTGGAGTTACTACTTCGGTAATAGGCGCAGTGCGAATTAAGCCATTATCCATTGCGATATAATCGCCTTGAATAACAGAGGGACGAATACGGTACAGCCAATTACGACGGTTTTGTGCACGCGGCGCAGTAAACGCGGTTGTACTAAATTGCTCTGCATATAAATCGTACTTTACTTTTTGCGGACTAAATTGTCCGATAGGCAATGCACCAGGCAAAGCTTCGGTTTCAAACTCATTACCAAAACCAGTCATGTATTTTAATTCGGTAGCCATTAGCAACTCCTGTGAGAGTGGGGTAGTTTAATCTTGTTATTATTTAAGTTAAGATACTCTCAAGTGAGACTAATTTCAAATTGCGTAAGTTAATTCACTGTAAATAATAATGAACAGTCATTTCCAGTTGAATTAAAACGCAGGCCCAACGAGTGGTGCTACAACGATGAAGATCAATTTAGATACGTTTTTACCTTATCAATTAACCAATATAGCTACGCTTGTGAGTAACGACTTTGCCAAAGTGTATAAACGTGAATTTGGCTTAAATATTCCGCAGTGGCGCATACTCGCTAACTTAGCGCAATATGGGCAAAGCACAGCTAAACAATTATGCACGCAAGCTGATATGGATAAATCAACGGTATCGAGAGCGGTAAAAGCTTTAATAACTAAAGGTTTTATTTGCAGCAAAGTGAATGAGCAAGATAAACGTGCTGCATTTTTAATGCTATCTGATGAAGGCGAGGCTCTGTATAAAAAAATCACCCCAGAGGCACTTGCATGGGAAGCGCAGCTCCTAAATACACTCAGTGACGATGAGCGCCAGCAAATGATGAGCATTTTTGAAAAATTAAAACATCAGTTACAGCCATAAAAAAAGCCCATCATAAGATGGGCTCTAAACTAATTAAAATTATTATCTAATTTTAATTAGAAAGTGTATTTTACGCCTACACGCATTTCCCACAGAGATGGTTTAACATCAATGCTTGCACCCGATGGGTTATTAAAGCTGTTAAACACATACTGTCCATTCACGATATCTGCAGAAACAGCACTTTGAAATGAATTACCTGTTTCTAGCACGCCCCAATCGTCATTCAGCATATTACCGATGTTTTTAATTACAAAGTAAGCTGAGCCTTTTTGAGCATCAGTAAAGCCCATAAACTCCTGCTCAACTTTGAAATCAAGCGTCACCCACCAATCACCATCAATACTATTACGCTCTTGGATCTGACCACGAGCTAAACCTTCACTATTAACCCACTCATCAAACGCTGCTTTATCAAAGTTAGCGCCGTAAACAACTTTACTATCATCTAAGGTAGGTATATATAGTAATTGACGACTGCTGTCATTAAAGCCTAAGCCACCAGAGCGAGAGTCAAACGCATAAGAATAAGGACTGGTTTGCGATGCCTGACCAAATAGATTGAACTTAGTGTCATAACCATCAAATATTTCATGGTTATAAGATAAGCTCATAGTAAAGCGATGTGGAATTTCGTAGTTTGATGCAGCAAGCCCTGGGTTTTCTGTATCTGATACTGCAATATTATGGTAGTTAGAAAATGCAACAGAGCTTGTCATTGGATGCACATCTTTTGCTACTGTATAAGCATAAGAAAGCGCTAAATCAATGCCGTTATCAAAAGATTTATTCATTGCTATGGATAAAACATGTGAATATGCGTCGTCACCTTTAACATTAGTTAGCATTAGATCAGACTCACGAGGATGTAAATCATCACTGTAAACAGGGCGGCCATCAGGTGCTACTGAACTTTTTTCATTTGCCAGGTTGCTAATAATTGCGGAGTCTTGTTTGTCGGTATATAGATAATCAACATTAAATACATATTCACTCTCGGTAATATAAGTACCACCTAGCGAGAATTTCCACTCAGAAGGGATTTCAAAATTAGGGTCTGTTACATTGGTGCTTGCATCAGCACCGCCTTGACCAACATTATCAAATAAGTCTTGTGGGATATCGTAACCAGGCTGACCATTACCGTTAAATGCAATAGCATTAGGGCCTAAAATTTGTAGGTTTTCTTGGTTTACCTGAATATTACGCACACCATCATTAGAATAGCTGTTAGATACCCATACGTTAGGGTTACCACCAGAGTATAAGCCGACACCACCACGAAGTTCTAACTGATCGTTATAAATCCAGTTAACGCCTAAACGCGGTTGTAACAAATCTATACCGTCTAAGTTTTGGCTATTAGAAAAACCATAACGATCTTCAAAATTTTGGTTATGAGTTGGCTTGTCATCGCTGGTATACCAGTCGTAACGTAGACCTACAATGAATGATACATCGTAATCGATTAACTCAAACTTGTCTTGTGCGTAAAGAGTGTTAAGTGCGTACTTAAATTCACCCGCTGCATCATCAGGGTTATGACTTGAAGCATTACCATAATAAACACGCGCTACACCATTTTCAAAGTCTTCGATAGAGTTAAAACGATACTCACCTTCATTATGCTGTACGAATAAGTTAAATACATCTAGCTCTTCACGTTCGTAACCAAATGAAAGCTCATGATCTTCTAAGTAGTATGTACCGGCTAGTTTAAGAGATAAATTATCATACTTGAGTTTATTTGCTTGACGTGAATCATCTGGGCCAAGATAAACATCTATATCACCTGTATCAATACGGAATTCACCAAATCCTGAAGCAGCATCTAAAGAGTCTTGGCGGTTATCTAATTTTGAGTAACCTATACGCATTTCTGTTGAAAAGTTATCTGTCCAATCAGAGTAAAGTGAGGTGACATAAGATTGTAGCTCAGCGCCACGCTCATAAAAGTGGCTTGATAATGCGAGTTCATTTGCATCAGCATCTGACTGCGCTAAACTAAAGCCATCATTATAGTTATACACAAAACTAGCACGATGATCGTTGTTGATGTTCCAATCTAGTTTAACTAATATTTTTTCATCTTCAACAGGCATGCTAGGCGTCATATTGCCAGCATCGTAATTATAGTTATCTTTAGCTATTTGGGTTATACGATCCACAGTTGCTTGATTAATTCGACCATTCGCAAATGGGGTATATGCAAATATTTGTGCGCCTTCAAGTTTTTCATAAGAGGTAAATAAAAATAGTGTATCTTCAATTAGTGGCAATCCAACGTTAAAACCATAACGCTTTTCTGAGTAATCACCAAGTTGCTGTTTATTACCTTTAATGGAATCGCCCGACATTGAGTCGTTAGTATAATCATAGAAGAAGCCACCAGTTAATTCGTTGGTACCTGATTTAGTCACTGCATTGATATTACAAGAGGTAAAACCACCGTATTGTACGTCAAATGGTGCTAGTTCTACGGCAACTTGTGCAATAGAATCAAAAGAAAAAGGCATTCTTTCGGTAGGGTAACCACTTGAGTTAAGGCCAAAGTTATCGTTCATACGAACACCATCAACCGTTAAGCTATTAAAGCGAGGGTTGCCACCACCACAATTAATTGCACCAGCATTTGTTTCGTCGATATAAATACGAGGATCGGCGCGAATAATATCTTTTAAATCACGATTAATTGCAGGCTTGTTTTCTAAATCATCTAATGTGAAAAATGTAGCTGGACCTGTACTACCTGATTGTGAGCTTATTGGTGCGCCGCTTACAATGATTTGTTCCATTTCTTGTGAGCGAAGAGCAACGGTTACAGGGTAAGTTTGTCCTAGCGTTAAATAAATATCTTCAACTTGAGTATCTTGATAAGTATCAGAATCAACAATTATTTTATAAGGACCACCAACACGCAATCCCTTGGTCGAGAAGTTACCTTGTGCATTAACTGTTGCGGTCTTTGTTGAACCTGATGGTATATGAATAATTGTAATTTGAGTATCAACAGCTGGATTACCATTTGGACCCGTAATCTGACCTTTAACAGACGATGACGTTTCGTTGGCGATTGCAGCACCACTTACACCAACACAGGCTGCAATAGCGAGTGATAGAGCTGTTTTACGAAGTTGAATTTTCATTTTGTTTTCCCATGTGGTTTATTAAACTTTTTATATTTATAAAGTATTTGCACTAAACAAACGAACCAAATTCATGCAGTACTAAATCTATACATATTATACATTAGTTTATGTTTACAAATAAGCTACAAGTGTAATGTTTTTTATGTTTATAGATTAATGCTACGGATTATTAATGTTAATAATGAAATGTTCGTGTTGTAAAAGAGAGTAAATACTATTTATGACAAATAGATGAAAAAGGGAGTTTAAATGAAAAAACCCATTACAAAGTTGTAATGGGTTTAACTAATATAAAGCGTAATGTTTTATTAGGTATTAAAACTTATAGCTCACACCAATTTTAGCTTGCCAAGCTGACGACGATGAACTGATTTGCGAATAATTTCGCACATCAGCGCCATCATATGCTGAATCGATAATATAGCGTCCTTCATCATCTAAACCACCAAAGTCATAAATAGTTTGGTTTGCATAACTTAAACGCTTTTCGATTCCCCAGTCACTGTTAAGTAAATTGGCAAAGTTATCAATCATGAAGTAAATTTCACCACTGTGGCCTTGTGAAAAACCAGGAATTTCTTGCTTGATACTTACATCCATGGTTGTTACCCAAGGCTGAGTCGCTGTATTTTTGCCAAGTATTTGGCCTCGTTCAGAGATACCGGCTTTGTTTAACAGTTGCTCTAACTGATTCCAATTCGTTCCTGATTCACTCCAGTTCACGAGAGGGTCATCAGCTCCTGTTGGAATATAAGGTAAGTATGCGCCGTTTTTGTATAACGTTTTCGTATCGCCTAAGTCACTATCTTGGTGCATATCCATAGTGTAGCTAAATGGACGACCAGAACGACGTTCAAAGTAAACATTAAATTTGGTTGCATAGCCTGAGAAGAATTCAGTATTGTAACCTAAATTAATTTTAAAACTGTGTTCTACTTCGTAAGAGCCTCGTGCAGCAAGGTCTTCATTACGGTTAACGGTAACATTATGCTTGTAGTTACCTTCAGCTTGCGATGCTGAACCAATAGAAGATTCAGTAACGTCTTGATGTGCATAACTAAAAGAGGTAAATAAGCCGTTGTCCCACTCTTTAGCTAGACCTGTTGAAATAATAATTGAACGACCATCTTCAGATGAGTTAGTCATTACGATATCAGCATTATCAAAGTTGTCGTAAATAGTTTTGTTAATAACTCGTTCACCATCTGCCGCCAATCCATCTGGTTGAATCGAAGCATTGTGCCACACGGCTTCATTTTCTTTTTTATGATAAGCGATTTCTGCTTGCCACTTAAAACCGTTGCCCAATAATTCAGAGTCGAATTCGTATTCAAAACCAATTTGAGTACGAATGCTTGAAGGCAATTTAAAATTAGGGTCTATAAAAGCAACGCTGCCGCTGCCTTTCTCTAATGAGTTTTTAATTTCATCTGGGACTTGAGTAATATCAGCTTGGTTATTAGCATAATATTCATTAATAACGGTTGAAGGGGCTGTAACTTCTGTAATACCATCGGCTTGGAAGGAGTTGTTATACCATACGTTTGGAATACCACCTTGGAAGCGACCAATACCACCACTTATTGTAAGTGCCTCTGTAGCATAATATTTAAAGCCGATACGCGGTAAAATAATATCTATACCATCAAGGTTTTCTTGATTGGTAAAGCCATAAGTATTAGCAAAGTTTTCATTAAGCGTTGGTTTGTCATCGGATGATAAGCGCTCGTAACGAATGCCAGCAGTCATTTCTAAGTCATCGCCAATGTAAAACTTATCTTCAATATAAAGCGCTAGCTGGTTACGCGTTACATCATAAGCTTTATCAGCTGAATTGTTGGTATAGGCATTTTTGTACTCAAAAGCGTATGGGTAGTTGCCATTTTCATCTTTTTTCCAATCTGAAGCTTCAAAACTTACCATACGATTTTCAAAGTCATCTAAGCTTTTAAACTGCCACGACCCTAATGAATCTTCGGCAAATAGGTTATAAAGTTTCAATGACTCGTACTGCGCACCAAAGTTAATTTCATGCTCATCCATTAAATAGGTTGCATCAAATGTAAGCGTTAGGTTTTTAGTTTCAGATACGTTAGCGTGGCGGGTGCTGTCTGTACCAAAAGCAAATTGAGCGCCTGTACCGCGACCATTTTTTTCTTCTTCATAGACACGAACACTGCCTAAATCTGAACGTGTATTGCTGTTTGATGTTACATCTTTATACGCAATGCCTACCTCAGTAGAGAAGTTGTCACTCCAATCTGAGTATAATTTAGTTGAAAAATTATTAAACTTAGTAACATAAGCGTAAGTATTAGATCGCATAACAACAGAGTTACCACCGCTGCTGCTATTGCGCTCGTCTTGATCGTCTTGCCACTGATAAGTGAAATCTAGGCGATGTTCATCGCTAGCATTCCAGCTTAGTTTTACTAATAAGCTTTCGTTGGTATCTTCAGGTGCGCCGGCTAATGAATCAGTAAAGCCATATTCATTATTTAAGATAGAGATGAAACGGTTATAGTTAGCTTCAGAAGTATTAAATTCGTTAGCAGCACCAGAACCGTCAAAGCCATAATCTAGATCTTGTTCGCTCGACCATTTAGAATAGTTTACAAAATAAAACAGCTCATCTTCAACGATAGCGCCACCTACGTTAAAACCATAACGCTTTTCTGACTGGATAGGCTCTACATCATAAAAAGAATAAGTTTTATGCCCCGTTAGTGGGTCTAATTCATCTTCTTCACGAATACTTTTTACGTCGCCAGCTATCTCAGGAGTCGAAATTTCGTAAAAGCCAGAGAACTTAAACTCATTTGTACCAGATTTCGTTACTGCGTTAATAGTACCGCCACCAAAGTTACCTTTAGAAGCCGAAAATGGAGATACATCAACAGAAACTTGCTCAATAGCATCAAGTGCGACAGGAGGCTGAGAAGTAGGGTAGCCACCGAAGTTCAAGCCAAAATCGTCGTTTTGACCAATACCGTCAACAGTTAAACCATTTGAACGAGGGTTACTACCTGCAAACGTTAGCTCGCCATTACCGTTAATACTGGCAAGTGGGTTTAAACGCGCAATATCTTTAATATCGCGGTTAAAGCTTGGCATGTTTTGAATTGTATCTTCGCCAAAAGAGCTGCTAGAGCCACCTGATTGTTGTACTATTTTATAGCCAGAAACTTCAATTTTTTCCATGTTTAATGGTCTAAGCTGAGAGTTTAAGCGATAAGTATCACCTAATTCTAGATAGATGTTTTCAAGCGTAGTGTCGTTAAACGTATCAGAGTCGATTATTACTGTATATGGACCCCCAACACGTAAACCATTAGCTATAAAAGTACCACTTGAATTGGTTGTAAGTTCACTTACAGTTCCAGTAGGACCATGAATAACTTTAATTTTTACATTTGCAGCACTTTCACCAGATGGAGTAGTGATTTTACCGCGCATTGCAGATGACGTGTCAGCAGCCATAGCACTTGCAGAAACACCAAGAGCTAAAATAATTGCTCCGGTTAATTTCGAAAGGCGAAGTTTATTCATTATGTTGTTTTCCCGTATTAAAAGTTACTTAGTTAGTTGTTTTTTCGCTAGTTTGCATCTTAAGTGCACTGACTAACGGTGTTGCTGATTCATCAAATAAACTATTTAATAAACCGGCGAGTCTTATTCCGCCTTGTTGCAGCCGAGTTTTAATTATTGGCATATGGTCGAAAATGTAGCTGTAGCTAATATTTGTTTCATTTTTATTATAAATTGATTCTGCTAAGTTGTTTGATTCTACTAACCAACTTGTAGGGGTACTGGTTAGGTACTCACTAATTAAAGTTTGATTATTAGTATTGATAAAGTCAGCAAATTCAGTATATGAGAGGTTTTCGCCTTCAATTAACTTACTGTCCCACAAACTGTGTAGGTTGGTTTCTTGACCAAAGTGCTTCACTTTAATATTGTTACCACCACGGTCATCTGCACGCCCAGCATGAAAAGGCTGATGGCTGTCACCTACCAGGTGTACTAAAAAGCGTAAGCTAAACTGCTTAGCATCTAATGAACTTTGCTCGTCTTGAAGTACTTTAATTGAGTAATGAATACCTTCAAGAATGTTGGTAACAGATTCTTTATTTTTTGTATGAGAATGATTGAGTGAAATAGGTTTGTTTGCAGATGTATTAATATAATGCCAGCGTGATGATTTTCTTTGCCAAAACTCACCAGGAGCAGAGCGCATTTCATCTGGCCAAGTAGACACTTGTGCTAAAGATTCATTATTTAATAACGGCAAAAGTTTTGTTTTTGTTGTCTCACTTAAGTGAGACTCTGCAATTTTAGCTATGATCCTGTGTCCATTTTGACCCCATGCATGAGCATTAGTACAAACAAGTACAGCGCTGACGACCAGCGTTGCTTTAACTGAGGACATTAAGTTGTTACGCATTTGGTTTCCTTCAAATTATTATAGGGTCAAAATCACTAATCCGGTCAATTGTCCTTGTTTATTTGGAGGATAGGAAGGCGTTAAGAATATTCATATTAACTTGTAGGTAAATTAATTAAATCAGGTGCTTATAGTTAATAGGTAAAATTACTTATTGCAATAAGTAATTAAAATTGTTCAAATAGGCTAATAATAATATTAGGATGTTTTGTTTGAACATTAAATGCGTCATTTACAATAAAATACTGTTAATTGTATTTTTATATTTGTTAATTGTTTTGGTGTGGGTGTGTGGTCAACTAAGTGTTGATAGCAGTGAGTTACGCTTTGCAAAATTAATAGAAACATCAATTGAATGCCAAACATCTGCAATTAAAAATGAAAACCAGTTAATCATTTTTGCACCATCAAAAAAAATAGCAGGTACATTAGCACATAGCTTGTGCACCGATGAGGTGGTAGCTAAGCAGTACGGTTCGGTTGTAAGTTACTGGCGCTATAACACGACGGAAAGCTTTGAATTTGTAGGAAAAGGCATTGCAGATCTTATTTTAACTAAAAACAATATTATGGAAGCATTTAAAGCAGAGACTACCTATAACTACCAACCTGTAGTTGGGTTTTCTGATTACACTGCATTTTTTATTTCGGCTAAAGAAAAACCTAAAATAACAAAAGAGTACTTTTTAGGTAAGCGTATTGGATTATTAGATTATCCAACCAGTCGCTCAGGGCATATATTGCCCAAGCAAATATTTAAAGAGTTGGATATTAACCTCGAAAACTTAAATATTGTTTATGCTAGCTCTCACGATGCCTTACGTGATTTATTGGCTAACGGAAAAGTAGATATTATAGCTTCATTTTGGCAAGAAAGTGATACAAACCGCTTTTCAAAAAACTATATTACACCGCTAAAAAATAATATTGCAGGCACGCGGTGGTATTTAAAAATGCCACATAATAATACCGATCTATTATGCTCGGTACAGGCGCATTTATTAGCCATGTCGCAAGAGCAATCTCTTCATTACTATAAAGGTGCGCAGTCATTTTGGCAGTGTGATAATGACGTTGTAACTTTTAAGCGAGATGAAATATGAGTAAGCAGTTATTTTCATTTATTACGCTATTCATTTTTTTATTACTTTGTAGCGTATTTTATTACTCTGTAAGCTATAAACAACAGCAAGTGCAAAAGCTTAATATAGCCACGATAGAAAAACAGGTAGCGTTGGATTTACCTTTACTCGAGCTATCTAATGAACTGCTTAAGTACTCCAGTGATATAGATAATATAAATAGTTATTTAAAGCAGTTAAATTCGCAACTAATCGGCACTAATTTATTATTGTTAAATATTGTCGCTGAAAAAAAGCTATCAACCACATTAACCGGAGCGCAGTTTTTTACGCGTTTAACGACCAGTATTGGCCCTGTTTTTTTAGTTTTTGATATAAAACCACAGCCATGGCCGTGGCGTTATATTTATTATTATGTCGCTATTTTTATGTTAAGTGCTTTTGTTAGCCACTGGCTGAAAACGGTTATTACAATAGAGCAAAAAAGTAAGCAGTTAGCTACGCTGCAGCCTGAACCTGTTGAGGAAAGTAAATCACCCGTGTTAGTTATTAATCTAAATACTAAAACGGTGTCAGTTAATCTTAATCCGCAATACCAAGTATGTTTAGCAAATAAACCACTTAGTTTTTATTTAGCGCTTATTGAATTTTGTAACAGTAATAGCGATGTTGTGCTCAGCCATAATAAAGATGTACCTGATGAGCTAATTGAATTAGCTAGTAAATATTTTTATCGATTAGTAGAGCTGGGGCACACGATCCGCAAGCGCCCTAACTTTAATAATAGCCTTGAAAAAACATTGAGCGAAATACGCGCGGCGTTAGATGAAGTGTTGAGTGAATACCCGCAACAAAAAGAAATTTTTTATCCGCCTAAGGCATTTGGAGAGGGTTCTCGTTCGCGGCTACACAGTTACGGGTTAGTTAATATTGCTAAAGGCGATGTAGAAATAGTAGGCAAGTAATATACTCGTTCCTACTATCTCCAAAAAATAGATTATTTAGGGGCAAACTGGGCCGCATCTATCGGGCTGTGCTCTGCAAAAAAACGCTTTAATGCGTTAGAGTCTGTTTCATCAGTAACTACAAAACCTTTTGCTGTGGTTAGTGCAGGGTAGCCATCACCACCTGAGGCGTTAAAGTTATTAATGCTCATACGGTAAGTTTTACTTTTATCTAATGCTTGCCCATTTATTAATACCTTTACTAAGGTGTTGTTTTTATGCTCAAACGATAATTTGTGGTACTGCATGTAAGCGCCTGAATCAGGCGGGAAACGCGTTACAACTTCTAAATATTGCCATAAATCTTCTCCTGCAATATCGATATAAGCCACTCGATTTTGAAACGGTTGGGCTTTTAAAATATCTTTATAACTTACTTCGCCTGCAGCAATACTGTCGCGTACACCGCCGCCACTCATAATGCCAAAGTCAGCATCGGTACTGTTCATTTGCGCTTGAATAATCACGCGAGCTAAATTTGTTTGTTGGTAGCGTACTTTATTGCGATCGCCCTCAAGTCTGGCATTTACATAACCAATTTTACCTTCAATTTGTTTAGCGCCTTTTTCCTGATACTCGGCTAAAAATGCGTTTAACTGTGGATTAGGCGTAATGTACTCGTTAGCTAATACACTAGACGTTGTGCCATCCGGGTGTTGTTTATCAACATATAAATTAACGGGTAGCAGTTTATAATTTAAGAGGGTTAGCTGGCCATTTTCAAGCTTAAACTCGGCTTTACCAACATATTTACCCCATTCGTGGGCTTGCATTATCCAAGTGCCATTTTGTTGATCGGGCGTGCAGGCTAGGCCGGGTTTAAAGTTATCGTCATTTACGTTTTTAGCCGCCATACATACAGGCTCTTGAGAGTGACCACCGATGATCATATCTAAGGTGTTAGTTGGCAGTGAGCGCGCAAGTGTTACATCTCCAGGCGCATTAATTGCGTGGCTGGCATCCACATAATGCCCCATATGAGTGAGCGCAATAGTAATGTCGGGGTTATATTGTGCTTTAATTTTTTGTGCTAATTGTGCCGTGATTTCGATTGGATCTTTAAACTCTAATTGGCGAATATATTCGGGATTACCTATTTTGGCTGTATCAGTGGTGGTTAAACCTATAACAGCAATACTCAGCCCATTTTTATAAAATACTTTATAGCTATCAAATACATTTTTACCGGTCGATTTTTCAAATATATTTGCCGATAAAAAAGGAAAGTTAGCCCATTGCTGTTGCTTTTTAAGCACGCTCATCGGGTTATCAAATTCATGATTTCCAAGAGCCATCGCATCATAACCAATTAACGACATGCCTTTAAAGTCAGGCTCAGCGTATTGTAAATCTGACTCTGGAATGCCGGTATTTATATCGCCACCAGAAAGCAGCAGTACTGCATGTCCCTGCGCGATTGCTTTATTGCGTAGCGAGTCAATCAGGGTTTTACGGGCAGCCATGCCATACTCACCTTTTTCATTGTGCCAAAAGCGACCATGATTATCGTTAGTATGCAGTACGGTTAAATATTGTGGGGTGGGGCTAGTGAGTGTAGTACTACATCCAAGTACACTAAAAGCAATGACAAACAAAAAAATTATGCGCATAAAACACCTATTGATTAAAAGCACTTACGTTTATTGGCGCATAGTTTAACTAGTTTGCTACAAAAACACACTTTTACATTCTTTAATCACACTTTAATTTTTTAGTAGCAGCTAACTCTCTGCGTTTTAGCTCTTCGCTGGCATATCTGGCTTTTTGATGATTAATACCTACCATCCAGATTAAAAAACTAGCAGGTAAGCGTGTGTAGGGCTCTCCCTTATGTAAACCAAAATCACAAATTTGGTTGTTTTTTTCTGACATTACAATTCTCCATTTACGAATTTGCAGAGGAATCATAACAAAAATAAAACAATTTATAAGTGCATTTTCATTAAACAGCGTTTTTACAAGGATAAGTTCAGTAGGAAGGTGATGAAATGTAATTAAGTTGTAACCGACTTGGTTTGAATTGTATCAGGGGCTATTTTGCAGTCGATTTTTAGTCTTACTCGCATTACTCTAAGAATCACTAAACTTTACACTAAATAAAATAATAATAGGGAAAAACGATGAAAAAGCTTTTATTAGCCTCGTTACTTAGCGCAGTAAGCTTTGCCAGTTCAGCAACCATTGTAGAAGTAAGTACCAGCCAAGGTGTTATTAAAATTAATTTATTTGATCAAAAAACACCAAAAACTGTAGAAAACTTTATGAGTTATTTAGATGATGCAGCGTATAACCAAACAGTGATTCATCGCTCAGTCAAAGATTTCATAATCCAAGGTGGCGGTTTTACCTACTCAGATGATTTTGATCGAATTACAACCAAGCCAGCAGTCATTAACGAACCTATTTACTCTAATGTTAAAGGCACGATTGCCATGGCTAAACTAGGTGGAAACCCAAACAGTGCAACTAGCCAGTGGTTTTTTAACTTAAAAGATAATAGTGCCAACTTGGATGTGCAAAACAGTGGTTTTACTGTGTTTGGACAGATTACGGATGATAGCCAAGCGACTTTAGATAAAATAGCTGCTTTAGTACATTGTGGTGAAATACCGGTAGTTGGTATCACTACAGAGCAGTGCTTAAAAAGTGATGTAACCATTAGTAATGCTAATTTAGTGACTATTCAAAGCGTATTAGTTATAGATGACGATCCTAATTCAGCGCAGAACCTTACGCCGGCTAAAAACACATTAATTAGCCAAGTAGTGCCACCTTCGCAAAAAGAAGATTCAAGCGGTAGTATGGCTTGGTTACTAGGGGCTTTATTATTAGTGTTACCACGTTTAAAACGCGCTAAATAACAAATGCTCAAAATAAAGAAACCCCGCTATGGGTGTTAAATAGCGGGGTTTTTAGTTGTTTAATGTAAGAGTTAAAACAGTAATACCCGCCAAATTATTACCAGCCATAACGCAAATACACTGCCACAGCCTATTAAGAATAGATTAAAGCGTATTCTTATTTTATTACTGCCTAAGTGAACAACGCTATGTAAAATACGCGAAATCACAAACAGCCAAGCTAAAACAGCCACCAGAATGCTTGCACTATTGAGTTGCATTGCAAGTAAGCACCCAGCATAAAACAACACGGGTATTTCAAATTGATTGGTAAAGTTTCTATCAGCAACACGCACATTGTCACCTGCATTATCTAAACGCATAGTGGCAAAGTCGGTTAAATTTATGTGTTTATTTTTAGCTGCGGCAAAACGTCTTTTACCCATAATAATCATTACAATGAGTGAGAGTAAAACTTGGGCGAACATAGCTAAAATGATCAACTTTTCCATGGTTTTTCCTTATTATTATTTGAATTAGTTGCAGTATGCAGGTGTTTTTCACAATGTGTTACACAATTAACGGATAAATTGTGGCAAAACATTAATCTAAAATGTTAATTTAGGCTGTAAATAGCTTTTTAAATAAGCGTAGATCGCAGTTGCGACATACTTTTAATGGAAATAAAATGAAAAAAATTATTGGCTTTAGTGCCATTGCACTTGCTGTACTAAGCGGTTGTTCAAATACATCATCTGTATCTCAAGCACCTCAAACTGTTTTATTATCAGACTCGCTGGTTGTAAGCCCTAATGATAATCGCGAATATAAAACGCTTAAATTAGCTAACGACATTGAAGTTATTTTAGTATCAGACCCCAGTGCTGAAAAATCAGCCGCGGCATTAAGTGTTGGAGTGGGTTTATTACATGACCCAATGAGCCAACAAGGCATGGCCCATTATTTAGAGCATATGCTGTTTTTAGGCACAGAGCGCTACCCAGATACTAAAGGGTACTCTGATTTTATGACCAAAAATGGTGGCGCACACAACGCCTATACTTGGCTCGATATTACCAACTATATGTTTAAAATTAACAACGATGCGTTTGATGAAGGGTTAGATCGTTTTGCTGATTTTTTTAAAGCACCCAAGTTATACCCTGAATACACAGACAAAGAAAAAAATGCAGTAAATGCAGAGTGGTCAATGCGCCGCGAAATGGACTTTTTTGGGCAGTTTAAACTAGCGCGTAAAATGATGGGTGACCACCCAGCTAACCGTTTTTTAATTGGCAACCTAGAAACCTTAGGTGACAAAGAAGGCAGCTCATTACACAAAGAAACAGTTGATTTTTATAATAAATACTACTCTTCAAATATTATGAAAGTAGCGCTTATTTCTAATTTGCCAATTGCGGCAATGGAGCAAAAAGCACAAAAATACTTTGCTGATATTAAAAATAAAAACATCGAAAAACCAACAGTAACCGCCAAGCTTAACTTTGATAATGCCGGTGGTAAGCGCGTGTTTTATGCCCCTAATGAAGATGTAAAACAGTTACAACTTGATTTTACCATTAGCAATAACAATAACGAATTTGCACTCAAGCCTAATCGCTTTGTGGCCTACTTATTAAGTAATGAAATGCCTGGCAGTCCAGCGCAAATATTACGTGATAAGGGGTGGGTATCGCAATTGTCAGCATCGGCAGTGCCAACCCACTATGGCAACTACGGGTCGTTAAACGTTAACGTAGAGCTTACAGATACAGGCATGCAAAATCGTGAAACGATAGTGGCGACTATAATGCAGTATATTGAATTGATTAAAAAAGAGGGCGTTGATAGTAAATACTTTAACGAAATTCGTACCTCGTTAAATAATCAATTTAAGTTTTTAGAAAAAGGCGATGAGTTTAACTACGTAAGTACATTGACTCAAAGCATGCAAGATTACCCGTTAAATCATGCCATTAATGCGCCTTATTATTACGCTAAGTTTGATGCAGACTCAGTAAATAAAGTGCTTAAACAATTAAATGCCGACACTTTACGCATTTGGTATGTATCGCAGCAAGAAGAAACCGACTCACAGCTACACTTTTACGACGGTAAATACCGCATTAGTGACATAAGCGAGCAGGAAGTTGCAAGCTGGAACAAAAAAAGCCAGTTTAATTTAGCGCTCCCTAGCGTAAATAACTTACTGCCAGAAAATTTTGCTATTAAAACCCAAGCATTTAAACAGCAAAAATCCCCAGAGCTTGCTTATGATAAAAATGGCGTGAAAATATGGCGTCAGGCAAGTCAAAAATTTGCCGAGCAACCAAAGGGACTTGTTGAAGTTTATATAAATACTCAGCCGGGGCTAAACGATGTAAAAGCGGAGGTTTTATACTCTGTTTGGGCCGATCTGTACAACATACAGCAAAGCCAACTAAGCACTGAGGCTGCTATTGCAGGTATGAGCGTAAACCTTGCACCAAGTAATGGTTTAGTTTTGTCTATGAGTGGCTTTACAGATAAGCAAAATGTACTGCTTAAACAAGCATTAAGTGGGTTAAACAGTGATATTAGTGGGCAAGCATTTAACCAAGCTGTAGATCGTTTTAAACGTAATTTACTTAACCAGCAAAAACAATTTCCTTACGCGCAAGCATTTGCTGAATATACAAAATTAAGCCGTACCGGTAGCTTTGATACTGATACTTTAATTAGCACAGCCAACACTTTAACTTTAGCTGATTTTAATGCTTTAAAACAAAACACCTTTGCTAATAACGATTTACGCGTATTTAGTTATGGTAACTATAACCAGCAAGACATAGCAGCAATAGCATCCGAGCTGAGTGCTATTTTGCCAAGTAACTATAAACACACTGAGTTTGCGCGCAGTAAAGCATGGTTACCACAACCAGGTGAAACCATAGTGTTACAAAAAGATATAGATGTAGCCGATGTAGCCGTAGTTGATATGACAGTTCATCCAACACCGGGTTACAAACAAAAAGCACAAGCTGCCGTGCTACAAGGGCATTTTAGAACCATTGCATTTGATAAAATGCGTACCGAGGAGCAACTTGCGTATGCCGTTGGTGCGTTAGCTCGCCCCATAGAGGATTACTCAGCGATTGGTTTGTTTATTCAAACACCAGTAAAAGGGCCAAAAGAAATACAAGCGCGTTTTGATCTGTTTAAGAAAGAGTATGCAGTTGAACTCGACAACATGAACGAGGAGACGTTTGCACAGCTTAAAAATGCCACGTTAGTATCGCTTAAAGAGCAACCTAAAAACTTAAGTGACGAAATGAGCCCACTATTAAATGATTGGTATCGTGAAAACTTTAATTTTGATTCAAAGCAACAGCTAATAAATGAAGTTGAGAAAGTAACGCTTAGCGATATTAAAGACTATTACCAACAAACAATGCTTAACCCTAATGCGGCACGTTTAAATGTGCAATTACGCGGGACTAAGTTTATAGAAAGTGACTTCGCCGATTTACCAAATCAAACAAAAATCACCACGCTAGATGCCTATTACAATGGTATTAAACTACAAAAATAAGCTTTATTTTTACAGCTAAAAATAAACCCCAATGTATTGCTACATTGGGGTTTTTATTTATTTCAGTTAATTTAAGCCATCACTAAAACTTAAGCCATTAGTAAAAAGCCTATCACCGCAAGTGCTGCAGCAATAAGCGTATAAGGCAATTGTGTAACAGCGTGGCTCATTAAGTTACAGCCAGCGCCTTGGGCTGCTAATACCGTTGAGTCTGAATAAAAACATGCTTGGCTGCCAAACGATGATGCTGATAATAACGCGCCAATGACTAATGGAATATTAGCATCTACCGCCGTTGCCAGCGGCATAACAATAGGAATAGACACAGCAAATATTCCCCAGCTTGAGCCCGTTGCAAATGCTAAAACAGACATTGCAATAAATACCACTGCAGGCAAGTAACCCGCGGTCATGTATGGGCTTAAACTATTAATAACATATTGCGGCAAGCCAATTAAATCGCACACATCTTTAAATATAAACGCGGCTATAACCGTGCCTATAGCCGGTATCATGCTTTTAAATCCATCGAGCATACGTTCAATCATTTCACTAAACGACATTAATTTTTGTAACGCATAAAATGGCAAAATTATAGCCATAGTGGCCAGTAAACCTTTATAAACGTCTATCTCAAAGTAAACGGTAAAGCCGACTAATAAAATAATAGGCAATAAAAAGTTATGTAATTTACCTTTAGGATCAGCATCTTCAAAGTTTTCTTCTACTGCTTTTACCGCGTACTCGTCTGCTGTTTGTACTTCACTGTATTGCGCCGGATCGACTTGTGCTTGCTCAATTTGTGCCATCTGTTCTGCTTTTTTCATTGGGCCAAAAGCAGGGATCACACCAAGTACCACTAACAGCACAACGAGTACCGCAAACCATGCGTAAAACATATACGGAATAGCCTGAATGTAAACAGCAATGCCTTTGCCTTCTTCAGCAATACCGTTATCTACGAGTAAACCACCAAAAAATACCGCCCACGTAGATAGGGGCACAAGTACGCAAATTGGTGCCGCAGTTGAGTCGACAACGTAGGCTAGCATTTCGCGGCTTACTTTAAATTTATCGGTAATGCGTTTCATGGTTTCACCCACAGTAAGCGCATTTAAATAGTCATCAATAAAAATAACTAATCCAAGGCAAAAGGTCATAAATAATGAAGAGCGTTTGCCCTTAGTGTATTTAAGTGCCAACTTACCAAATGCAGAAGCACCACCGGTACGGACTAATAAGGCGATTAACGCACCAAAACCACCACACACCAATATTAACCAGCCAATGGTTTCGTCACTCATTACTTTAAGTGAGGTGCTGGCAAAATTAGCCAATACCTGCGAGGGATCAGCCATTATGAGCCCAACAAGGGCACCAATTAATAAAGATAAAATAGGGCGGCGTAGTACTACAGCCAAAATAACTACCACTAAAGGCGGCAGTAAGCTTAACGCAGAAGGTTCAAGCATTTAAGTATTCACAAAATTAAAAGCATATTTAAAAATTTAAACTGCTTAACAAAAACAAAGAAGATGATAAGTTAGTTGTCTTATCACTTTCCAAGTCACTGCTTTTGCACGCGATATCACTAGGGAACTGTTATTTTAAATTAATAATCAGCAGTAATATACGTTGGCTTGGCGCCAGACGGTGCAAGGAGTGCAACCGCTTTTGTTATGCCTATAAAAACATCGGCGCAAAAGTAATCTGCTTTACATCTTCAGTCAACAAATAAATGCGAAGGCAATTTAATACCGAGCGATTAATTATTCGCCATGCAGTTGAAGCAGATGCTGGCGATTTATTAAAGTTAGTAAATCAAAAAAGTTTTATAAAATACATTGGGGATAAAAAAATTTATACCCTTGAGGATGCTATAACCTATATTAAGCAAGCTTTTAGTGAGGCGCACCAATCGCAAGGGTTTGGCCCTTATGTGATCACTTTAAAAAATCAGCAGTTAGTGGGGGTTGTTGGTTTTTATAGCCGTGCAATGTTGCAGCACCCCGATATAGGATTTGCGTTATTAACAGCGTTTGAAAAACAAGGGTATATTTACGAAGCTGCAAAAGCGTTAGTTGAAAATAAAAGTATATATGGCATTAATAAATTATGCGCCATTACCTCAATAGATAATAGCGCATCACAAAATGTGTTAATTAAGCTTGGCTTTAAGCCACAAGGGCAAGTAATAATAGATAAAGAAAGCCGCAGCGTTGTTTCTTTATTTTTATATCATTAAATAATTTTAGTAATGATTATTTAAACCGCGTTTGTTCAATTTGCTTGGCTACTGCTAGGTTGATTTCTTGCCAGGTTTTTTCAAGCGTTGCTACTAGCGCATCATAGCCGTCACCGTCGAGTTGCGTTACATTAGCAAAATTGTGCAAACTTAATAAGCGTCGGCCTGTTTCGGGATGGGTATAATATAAACGCCATAGCCCAGATATATCTGCGTTGCCTTGTAGGTCGCCATTAAAATGATGAATTTCATATTCTAATTCATAAAAAGTTTGTTGATCTAGCTCGGTGATCACCGGTAAACCTTTTATTACCATCCAGTTAGGTAGGGCATTAAAGAGTGTTTGTTGGGCACTTACGGTGAGCATCGAATCAGGTGACTCACCCCATAAGTGATAGTTTGCAGCATGAATTTGATTGTGATCTATTTTCATAGCAATGCCGCGATTATTTAAGGCGCCCCTCAGTACAACTGTTTGTACTCTTAATTGCGCATCAGTTGCACTTACATCTCTTGAGGAGGCAACAATAGGTTGTTCAAACTGATAATACGCGATGGCAGTTTGAATTGATGAACTGCAACCACTAAGCAGTAAAACGAGTAAAATAACAAAAAAAGATGATTTAACCATTATTGCTTCCTTGGTTTAGGGTCTGCGGGTAATGCTTTATCAAATATAAACATATTAGGCTGCTCATTTAGGCCTTTAGTTAGCGGCTGTAGCTGCTCACTTAAACGTTTAAACTCTTGCAAGGTTTGCTGTAGCTGATTATTAAACTGCGAACCTGCTTGGTAGCTGGCCATGGTTTTATCAAATTGGCGCATAGTGACTTCAAATTGTTCCATACTCTTGGTCATTTTTTTGAAGTTTTGATTAAAGTCACCCGGTAAATTTTGTGTGTCTTTTTGGTTTAGCAAATCGCGCATGTCGTTGGCCAACCCTTGGTAGTCGCTAAAAGTGGCTTGCATTTGTGCTAAGCTATCTTCGATTTTTAGCTCGTTTACCTTATTAAGTACATCAGAAACCTGATCGGCTAATACAGTAATACCGCTAGATATACTTGGAAAAACATCATATTGAGCCAGTTTTTCTAGTTTTGCATCAGGCGCATCGGTATAAATATCAAAGTCGACATACACAGCACCGGTAAGTAAATTACCCGGTTTAAGCGAAGCGCGCATACCATTGTTTACCCAGCCATTTAAACTCGTTTGCCAATACTCTTTAGCTAAATCGTTATCGTGGTATAGGCGCCCATATTCTATTTTAATAAGCACAGGTACAGCCGTATTTTGGTTTTTAAAGTGAGCTGGTTTGCCGTTAATAATCACATTGGCAGGGGCTTCTACTACTGTACCAATTCGAGTTCCTCGGTATTCAACCGGAGCGCCAGCGCGCAGGCCGCGAATTGATTGCTCAAACTCAATAAGATAGTAGTCAAAGTCGTAAAAGCGCTCTTCTAGTGCTTCTTTATAGCTTTGACTAAGCGAAAAGCTATGCTCATTTTGGGCAATATCGCCAGGTGCTTGTTGATCGGGTAAGCCCACCGATATACCGCCTTTTAAAAGTTTACTAAGCGATCCGGTATTAATGTTTATGCCATCAGCAGAAAGGTCAATTTCTATACCAGAGTTAACCCAAAAAATAGAATTTAAGGTGATCAGGTTTTCGTAGGGTGCTTTAATAAAAATACCGTACTTCATGGCTTGGTTTTTCCAATCAAATGTCGCGGTTTCTATTTGCCCAATTTTATAGTTTTTGAAAAATATACCGGTACTTACTTCAAGTACCTCAGCGTTGTAGCTCAATAACTTAAAGCGTCCGCCTTTAACATCTTTACCAATTAAGGCAGGCTCGTCTTGTAGTTCAAACTTTTCTTTTTTCTTTTTACTTTCTCCAGGCGAAAACTCTAAATATACACCTGATAAAAGCGTACTCATGCCACTAATGCCGGTTTCATCTATACGCGGTTTTACCACCCAAATTTTGGCATCTTCGGTGAGTAAGTTATCGTAGTTTTTATCTATTTGAGCGCGGGCAATAACACTGTCTTGCGAGTCGGATAAACGCACATGATCTATTTGGCCAATTTTAACACTGCGTACTTTAATTTCGGTTTTTCCCGCAACTATCCCCTCCGCTTGTGGCATGGTTATATAAATAGTGGGGCCTAAATTAGTTTGGTATTGATAAAGCATCCAAACACCCACAAACAGGGCAATAACGGGAATAATCCAAATTGCAGAAATTTTTGATTTTTGTGTAATATTAGCGGTTTCGGTCATGCATTATTCTCTGCGTTATTATTTTTAGGTGAATCCCATAGCAAACGTGGGTCAAAGGCGTGAGCTGCCATCATTTGACATAGTACCATAACAGTAAAAAAGGCAACGCCTAAGCCGGGCGTTACCGACATTAAGTTACCCAATTGTACCAAAGCAACTAAAATGGCCACAACAAACACATCAATCATAGACCATTTCCCAATAAATTCAGTAAGTTGATAAATACGTGTATACCCTATGGTGTGATCATTTGCGGGTTTGGCAACCATAAAACACAAAAAGCTCAATACTAAAGCCTTTGCAAGTGGGACTACAACACTGGCAATAAATATAATCATAGCAATAGGGTACGAGCCATTTTGCCACAGTGCAATAACACCAGCAATTAAGGTTGAAGGGCTTTCATCACCTAAACTGGTGGTATACATAATGGGTAAAACATTGGCTGGAATATAGCAAATAATAGAGGTAATTAACCAAGCCGTAGCTTTTTGTACACTGTTGGGGTTTCTAAGATAGGTTTTACTATGGCAACGATTACAAACACTTTGCGTGCATAGTTGATGGCACACATGGCAAGCTTTTATATCGTTATCAATGGCGCGATGAGTAAGGTTTATATTTTCAAGTTTTTCTACTGGGCCAATTTGTGCCCACAAGCGGGGGCGGTTTAAATGTGTTAACGCACTAATATATAAAATAACAAAGCCCACATAAGCCCAAAAGCTCACCCCAAAACTAATATCGGCGAGAGACATTATTTTAACCATACTAACAAGTACGCCAATGAGAAAAATCTCCGACATAATCCAAGGTTCAAGCGCTAGGGTAAATTTTAATAATCGTCGAGCAATACCTTGAGGTAGCGCTCTAAGCGCACCTAAGTGTAATGGTATTAGTATAATAAGTAAGCTCATAGGCAAGGCTATAATACTTAAATCAATAAACAGCCCCAACAAGTTACTATCGTAATTAAATAAAATACGCGCGGCATCGGGCAAGGTTATAGTTTGCGTAATACCACTGCTGCTAAACGAAATAAAAGGATAAAACATGCTGCTGAGTAGCATTAGCAAGGCACTAAAGCTCAGCGCTACAACTCGGCTGTCGTGATCTGTATCTGAGTCAGAAACCTTATGCCCGCAATGGGGGCACGTTGCGACATTTTTAGCCTCAACCTGGGGGACCTCAATAATATAGTCGCAACAAGGACACGCTATTTGCAAAGTGTTCGCTTAGAATTAAACAAAGAATTAAATTTTGCTATAATTATCGCCTAAATACAAATGTTATAACTGTTGTTGAGCGTAATTAATTATTAGTTAAGAGTGCATTGCAGTGGCACTCGCTACATTATATATAGCTAATACCACTGCTTATACATCAATCAAATAATGCCACTGTTTGGCGAGTAAGGGCAATCAGCTCACCCGATTGCGACCAAATACAGCCGTCTTCTAAGCCGTAACCACCTTTTGCATGATGGGTAATTGCTTCAAAGCCCAACCATTGACCAGGAGTTAAGTTAGGCGCTTGCACAAACTCTAAATACCACGACATACTACTGGCAGGCGCTGGTTGTTTAAACATTTGTAATAAAGTAGGAGGCCATGCATCGGTTAGCGCTATAATATGTGCTTCAGTAATGGCCGCTGGAGTTTCTTTAAAGCGCATCCACCCACCTAAATGGGAGGTTTCTGCACTGCTAAAAGGCATAGCACCTTGTTGTGGGCATAAATCAACATGTTGAAAAAACTCCGGCATTTGCCCTTGTATAAATGGCAATGTATGGCGCTCATTAACTTCTTGTAAGCCTAACGACTTTGCAACGGGTACATTAATAGCTGAGTTGCGGTTACTAGCAAAGCAGGCTTGTACAATTACACACACTTGCTCGTTTTGAATTGCTTTGGCCAGTACTTGAGTACTACTTTTGCCTTCACGCAGTATTTCTACCGATAAAGAAAATGGCGTATCGGCAAGCAGCGGGCCAACAAAGTTAGTACTTAAAGATAATAACCGGCGCTCACTATTTACTTGAGCTCTCATTGCTTGATATAAAAGTGCTGCAGATAACCCACCAAAAGCGGTGCGCCCTTGGCACCAATTAGCTTCAAACTGCATGGTGTTTGCCACATTATTAGTGTCGTCTTGATTGTTAATATTAGCGGCTTGTTGCAGTAAATGATCGAAATTCATTAGTTAGCGTGTCCTTAAAAGTACGAATTACTAAATATATAACACAGCCAAACTTGTCAGACCAGCAATTAAAGTTCAATACAAACGGCGTAAAAACCAGCGTTGCTAGCAAATATTGCACTTTATTTAGCTTATTTTGTAAAAAAATCAAAAAAAATGATATTTTTTTCATTTTTACAGTTGAATTAAGTTTGCAGCATCCCTATTAACTAGTCATCGAACGTATTAATGAATATTGAAGTTGGAGAAATTTCATGAGTAGAATTATTGGAATAGACTTAGGTACTACAAACTCTTGTGTTGCAGTACTTGATGGTGGCAAAGCACGTGTTATTGAAAACGCGGAAGGCGATCGCACAACCCCGTCTGTTATTGCTTATACGCAAGACGGTGAAACTTTAGTTGGTCAGCCAGCTAAACGTCAAGCGGTTACTAACCCAACAAACACAGTATTTGCTATTAAGCGTTTAATTGGTCGTCGTTTTGAAGACGAAGAAGTGCAACGCGATATCGGCATCATGCCATTTAAAATTGTTAAAGCCGATAACGGTGATGCATGGGTTGAAGCAGGCGGCGAAAAACGCGCTGCACCACAAATTTCTGCTGAAATCCTGAAAAAAATGAAGAAAACGGCTGAAGACTTCTTAGGTGAAGCAGTAACTGAAGCAGTTATCACAGTTCCGGCATACTTTAACGATTCACAGCGTCAAGCTACAAAAGATGCGGGTCGTATTGCAGGCCTTGAAGTTAAGCGTATCATCAACGAGCCAACTGCTGCAGCACTTGCTTACGGCATGGACAAAAACCGTGGTGAAAACATCGTTGCAGTATACGACTTAGGTGGCGGTACTTTCGATTTATCAATTATTGAAATTGATGAAGTTGAAGGCGAGCACACGTTTGAAGTACTTGCTACAAATGGTGACACGCACTTAGGTGGTGAAGATTTCGATAACCGCGTAATTAACTACCTAGTAGCTGAATTTAAGAAAGACCAAGGTCTAGACTTAAAAACTGACCCACTTGCAATGCAACGTGTTAAAGAAGCTGCTGAAAAAGCGAAGATTGAACTATCTTCTGCACAATCTACAGAAGTAAACCTTCCGTATGTAACTGCAGATGCAACAGGTCCTAAGCACATGAACGTGAAACTAACACGTGCTAAGCTTGAGTCACTTGTTGAAGACTTAGTAACTAAGTCAATTGAACCATTAAAACGTGCACTTGCTGATGCTGATTTATCAGTAAGCGACATCAACGACATTATTCTTGTTGGTGGCCAAACACGTATGCCTTTAGTACAAAAAACAGTTGCTGAGTTCTTTGGTAAAGAGCCACGTAAAGATGTTAACCCCGATGAAGCTGTTGCAGTAGGCGCGGCAATTCAAGGTGGTGTACTAGCTGGTGACGTTAAAGACGTACTATTACTAGACGTTTCTCCATTATCTCTAGGTATTGAGACAATGGGCTCGGTAATGACAGCACTAATTGAGAAGAACACCACGATTCCTACAAAGAAATCGCAAACTTTCTCAACTGCTGAAGATAATCAGTCTGCAGTAACAATTCATGTACTGCAAGGTGAGCGTAAGCGTTCAAGCGACAACAAATCTCTAGGTCAATTTAACCTAGAAGGTATTCGTCCAGCACAACGTGGTACACCACAAATCGAAGTAACATTCGACGTGGATGCCGATGGTATCTTACATGTATCTGCTAAAGATAAAGATACAGGTAAAGAGCAAAAAATTACGATTCAAGCATCTTCAGGCTTAAGCGATGAAGAAGTGGAACAAATGATTCGTGATGCTGAAGCGCATGCTGAAGATGACAAAAAATTCGAAGAGCTAGTAGCGACTCGTAACCAAGCAGATGCAATGGTTCACGGTACACGCAAGCAAATTGAAGAAGCTGGCGATGCACTTCCAAGTGAAGACAAAGAAGCGATTGAAGCGGCTGTAGTTGACCTTGAAGCTGCTATTAAGAGTGATAAGAAAGACGAAATTGAAGCTAAAACTCAAGCGCTTGCTGAAAAGTCTCAAAAGCTTATGGAAATTGCACAAGCTAAAGCTCAACAAGGTTCAGCTGACGCAGGCGAGCAACAACAATCTGCTAAGCAAGATGACGACGTAGTTGATGCAGAGTTTGAAGAAGTTAAAGACGACAAGTAATTGTTGCTTACGCTTCTAGCTAACACAAAGCACTATAACTTAGTTAAGTGTTTAAGTTAGAATGAACGATTGAGGCGCGCAGGCAATAGCTTGACGCGCCTTTTGCATGAGAATTAGGTGGTAAATCGATACGATTTATCGGTTTATCAAGCAGCCTAGCTGCAAATAGAAAAGAGTAGTGTGGTAGATATGTCAAAACGCGATTATTACGAAGTCCTCGGCGTAAGCAAAGATGCGAGTGAGCGAGACATTAAAAAAGCGTATAAACGCTTAGCGATGAAATATCATCCAGATCGTACTTCAGGCGATAAAGAGCTTGAAACAAAGTTTAAAGAAGTAAAAGAAGCTTACGAAATATTGACTGACCCGCAAAAACGTCAAACTTACGACCAATACGGCCATGCAGCTTTTGAACAAGGCGGCGGTGGTGGTCATGGTGGTTTTGGCGGCGGTCATGGCGACTTTGGCGATGTTTTTGGTGATGTTTTTGGCGATATTTTTGGTGGCGGCGGTGGTCGACGTCAATCTCGTCAGCAACGTGGATCTGATTTGCGTTACAACATGGACTTAAGCTTAGAAGAAGCGGTTCGTGGTAAAGAAGTCGAAATTAAAATACCAACCTGGGTAGGTTGTGATCCATGTGATGGCAGCGGTGCAAAGGCTGGCTCTAAGCCAAAAACATGTACTACGTGTCATGGTGCTGGGCAAGTACAAATGCGCCAAGGCTTTTTTGCTGTTCAGCAAACGTGTCCTACGTGTCAGGGGCAAGGTCAGATTATTTCTAACCCTTGTGATAGCTGTCATGGACAGGGCCGCGTAGAAAAAACGAAAACCTTATCGGTTAAAATTCCTGCGGGTGTTGATACCGGCGATCGTATTCGCTTAACGGGCGAAGGCGAAGCGGGAATGCATGGTGCGCCTTCTGGCGACTTGTATGTGCAAGTATCTGTTCGTGAACACCGTATTTTTGTACGTGACGCAAATAACTTACATTGTGAAGTTCCTATTAGCTTTACTACAGCGGGTCTTGGTGGCGAAATTGAAGTGCCAACACTTGATGGACGCGCTAAGCTGAAAATTCCTTCTGAAACACAAACGGGCAAAATGTTCCGTATGCGTGGCAAAGGCGTTAAATCTGTTCGCAGTGGTGCAATAGGCGACTTAATTTGTAAAGTGGTTATTGAAACACCAATAAACCTGAACGAACGTCAGCGTGAATTATTAGAAGAATTAGAAGAAAGCATGGGCAAAGATAGCTCAAAAAACCGTCCTAAAGAGCAAGGCTTTTTTGACGGTGTTAAAAAGTTTTTTGATGATTTAACTAAATAATTAATGTGTTTTATAATATTAAACGGCGCTTTTTAGAGCGTCGTTTTTTTTTGCTTAAAATAATAGCGTAGCAACATATGACACCAGCAATAGAGTTACTGAAAAAACAAAAAATTGGTTTTGAATTATTAAGCTATGAGCACGATCCAAACACCACTAACTTTGGCCTTGAAGCAGCCCAAAAGCTAAACCTTAATAGGGATCAGGTTTTTAAAACCATAGTGCTGGAAAACCAAGATGGACAGCTCATAGTCGCCATTACACCTGTTTCTCAGCAAGTTAACTTAAAGCTGCTTGCCTCATTGTGTGGCGCTAAAAAGGTAGCTATGGCTGCGGCAAAAAAAGTGCAAGCAAGCACAGGTTATGTATTAGGAGGCGTGAGCCCACTGGGACAAAAAAAACGTCTTGCTACTTTTTTGCACAGCAGCGCTGCACAATTTGCATGTATTTATGTAAGTGCAGGTAAACGAGGCTTAGACATTGCAATTAACCCCCATGAGTTAGCCAAATTAACAGCAGCAGTGTTGGGGGAATTTTAATCAGCATTGATTTTATAACGCTTAGTTAATTAAATTACTGCAAAAATGGAGGACAAATGGCAAAGCCAAATAAAAAAGGGCCAACCAAAACGGTCGATATATTTTGCTCAAGCTGCAGGGCACCTTTATTTAAGTATCGTAAAGGGGGGAAAGGTGCGTTAGTTAAATGTTTTATTGAGCGTATTAGCCAAGACTATACTAAGCAGCCTTGTATTTGCCCAAAATGCGAACGCCCATTTGCGCGGCCCGCGATTATTAAAGGCACTGCTGCGTATAAAATGATTGGTGGAAAAGTCACTTTTAAATAAAGCATCTGTTTATTTCAATATTCAGATTAGGGCGGACATAAGCCCTTGATTGAATTTGCTACATTGATAAACTTAACCGGTTTTGCTGTTTCAATGATTGAAAAATACCCTCCCCACGGATCGGGCCAGTCAATTGGGTTTTTAAAATGGAAAAGGATAGACGTGTGATTGCACTTTTATTTGATATTGTAGGTATGACGGGTACTGCTTTAGTAGTGGGTTCATTTTTTTTGTTACAACTAAATAAAGTATCACCAGCGAGTTTGCTTTATAACATGATGAACTTAACCGGCGCTATATTGCTGCTTATTAGTCTTTGTTATAACTTTAATTTAGCCAGTTTTGTAATTGAAATATTTTGGATTGCAGCCTCTTTAATTGGTTTATATAAATATGTTAAAAATAAACCAAAGCTAGCCAAAGCTTAATTATACTTTTATACCGTGAAATTGCCTTATTTCACGGTTTTTATGTTTTTAATACAATTGTTAACAAAAAGTTTATATCTCTCTTTGCATTATGCAGATAAACTATACCCCATTATTAATAGCTAACATTACCCGTTTTATAGGCGTTTATGTTCTTCATTCCTAAAAAAATTATTTTCGCATTTTTATTGTTACTCTTGTTGTTAACATTCACTTTTTGGTTTGGTCGAATACATGACTTAGAGCAAGCAAAAAAACAAGCCGACCAACAAGTAAGCCAATTAAATAACTACATTGATAATGAGCTTGCTCGATTTGCTGCGATCCCGCAATTACTCACCAATAACAACTTACTCATTCGCTTTACTAATAATGAAGAAGAGCATTATAGCGCTATTAACAACTACTTAGCGGATATACAAAAAGCCAGTGGCGCATCTGATATTTATATACTTAATACTCAGGGCGAGGTTGTTGCGAGCAGTAATTGGCAGGCCGATTATACTTTTTTAGGGAATAACTTTTCATTTCGACCGTATTTTAAACAAGCATTTGCGGGTGAAAAGGTAGCTTATTTTGCGCTTGGTCAGCGTTCAAAAGAGCGTGGATTATATTTTTCGCAGGCTATTTATCATGAAGGTAAAGCAATTGGGGTTGTGGCGCTAAAAGTAAATGTTGCTAAGTTTGAAGACGACAGATCGCTGCTTAATACGGCAGCAGGTAGTCATTTTTATTTACAATTAGCAGATAATGTTATTGCTATGTCGGATGAGCCTAATTGGCGTTTAAACAGTTTTCAAGAGCTGGATATTGCAGCCAGGCGGGAAATAAATCAACGTCGTGCTTATTTAGATTACCAGCCGGGTCTTATTCCTTTACAACAATTTAATAGCCAAAACATTGCACAATTTAAAATTGCTAAGCGTTTATATGTAGTGGCCTCTAAGCCATTAAAACACTTTAATGCTCAAATGAACGTATTAGTAGATGTTTCTAACATAGCAGCCATGCAGTTACCTCGGTTGTTATGGTTGATGATTTTTTATTGTGTGTTTATTTTTATCGTTTATAGCTTACTTGCACGTTTTGCTGGTTATAAAAAACTACTTTATTCTAGGCACAGTTTAGAGCAAAAAGTGATTGAGCGTACCCAAGCACTTGAAAAAGCTCAAACCGCTTTAGTACAGTCTGCAAAACTTGCCACCATAGGGCAATTAAGCGCAGGCATAAACCATGAAATTAACCAGCCTTTGTGTGCCATGAACGCTTATTTAGCCAGTGCAAAAATATTGCTAAATAAAGGTAAGTTAACAGCATTAAACGAGAACTTAGTCATTATTGAGGGCTTAGTAGAGCGGGTGCATAAAATTGTTGCGCAATTAAAACACTTTAGTAAACCTTCAAAAATGCAACTAAGGCCGCACCCTTTGTCGGCATTATTAAATAACGCTTTAATGATCACTCATTCACAACTAAAACAAGATGATATTAGCGTTATTCCTCCGCAGTTTGAGCAAAATATTACCGTTTTGGTCGATTCGCTTAAGTTTGAACAAGTATTAGTTAACGTTATTACTAATGCATCGCAGGCAATGAGTAACTGCGCAACGCGGCAATTAAGTTTTGAAGTTGAATGCTTTGATGGACGCGTAAAACTATCGATATTAGATACAGGATCTGGCATAGAACACCATACTTTAGGCTCTATTTTTGAACCATTTTATAGTACCAAGTCGAGTACTGGTTTAGGCCTTGGTTTATCAATATCTAAGCAAATTATCGACTCGTTTGATGGTCGTTTAAGTGCGCATAATCGCCCAGAAGGGGGGGCGCAGTTTATTATTTGTCTTTGGAGTACTGCGGAGTCACAACATGATTGAGCCACCGCTTTGTAAACAGGTAATGGTTATTGATGACGAGGCGATGATCCGCGATTCGTTAAATCAATTACTCAGCTTGGAAGGCTACCAAGTTCAATGTTTTAGTGATGGAGCAACGGCGCTTAGTCGCTTAAGCCGAGGCTATAGCGGTGTGGTACTTAGCGACATTAATATGCCAGCAATGGATGGGCTTACGTTACTTGAGCAAATAAAAGCATTTGATAGTGAGTTACCGGTTATATTTTTAACTGGGTATGCCGATGTGTCGGTGGCGGTAAAAGCGATGCAGTTAGGTGCTTATGATTTATTTGAAAAACCACTTAACGAGCATTTAATAGATTGTATTGCTAGAGCTTGCGATAAACGCAGCCTAGTAATGGAAAACCGGGCTCTTAAACGCGCAGTAGAAAAAACCTCAGCACCGGGCGTGCGTATTTTAGGTGATACGCCAAAAATGCAGCACATGATGAAGCTGCTTAATACCGTGATAGATACCCCTGCAGATATATTAATTGAAGGTGAAACCGGGACGGGCAAAGAGCTGGTTGCACGTTACTTACACGACCACAGTAACCGTTCAAGCTGTCAATTTGTGGCGATTAACTGTGGTGCTGTGCCAGAGCAGCTCATAGAAAGTGAACTGTTTGGCGCTGTAAGCGGTGCATATACAGGGGCCACAAAAAATAGAAAGGGTAAATTTGAATTTGCTCAAGGTGGCACTGTTTTTTTAGATGAAATAGAAAGCACCCCGTTGTCGTTACAAGTAAAGTTACTACGTGTACTAGAGGAGCGAAAGGTAACACCGGTTGGCGCTAATCATACCGTTAACTTAGATATTCGCATTGTTGCTGCTACTAAAGTTGATTTGCTGGCATTGGTGAATGAAGGTGGGTTTAGAGCCGATTTATATTATCGCCTTAGTTTGGTTAAAGTAAGCATTCCAGCGCTGCGCGATCGAAAAGCTGATATTCCTTTATTATTTAAGCACTTTAGCTCAATTGCGGCAACGCGATTTTATAAACCACTTGGCGCGTTAAATGTAGAGTTAGAGCAACGCTTATTAGCCTACGACTGGCCGGGTAATGTGCGTGAGCTAAGAAACCAAGCAGAACGGGCGGTATTGTTAGGGCCTGAATTAGCATTTGCGCAAAGTGATTCAGCAGATCAGCAAGTGTTATCACAAGATTTAAGTTTGGCCGAAAAGGTCAGTTATTATGAGCAATCTTTAATAGAAGAAGCATTAGAGCGTAACCATGGCAGTATAAAAAACACCATGGGCACGCTACAAATTGCGCGTAAAACCTTGTACGACAAAATGAGTAAATACGGTTTAAATCGCGATATGTTTACTGACTAGGGCGTACGGTTGTCGTGTGCGGTAAAGGTGATGTTTTTAAATAAAAGTGTGCGGATATCCGCACACTTTTTTGCTTTAAAAACAGTGTTAATCATTTAACTTACTGAAATTTATGTTTATTTAGTAGTTGGCCATCATTTTGCTTTAATGGGTGTACAACAATAAGTAGATTCTAATTTTTAGGACACATGATGATAAACAACACACATACTAAACGCTCTGCGCTTACTTTATTGTGTAGCATAGCAGCCTTACCTAATATGGTATTAGCTGCTGAGTATTCTGTGTATGGTAAAGCGGAAGTACAAATAGCTAAAACCGACACAGGTGTTATGCGCTACGCCGATGAAGGCACACAAATAGACGCGCCCTTTTCACGCATAGGGATCAAAGGACAACACACACTTAACGAGTACGTTAGCGCGGTATTTAAATACGAAGTGCAAGTAAAGGGCTTTGAACATGACGACACTAACGAGCCGTTTGCAGCGCGTAATACTTATTTAGGTTTAAAAGGTGCATTTGGTGAAATAGTTGTTGGCAGAAACGATACCCGCTTTAAATACTCAGAAGGTAAGCTGGATAATTTTAACGAAACACAAGCCGATATAGCACAAGTTATTGCCGGGCAAGACCGCCTTGGCGATACCATCACTTACACTTCAAACTATTGGCATAATGCTCAGTTTTCATTTACCTATGCCCCTAAAGACGATAATAAAGATAACCAAGCGGGTTTTGCCGCTACACTTATTTACGGTGATCGTAATTTAAACAATACGCCATATTATATTTCTTTAAGCCATGTTGACTCACTTAATAATATTAAAGCGAGTCGGGTTGCAGGTGTTTATAAGTTTGAGCAGTTACAACTAGGTGCTTTGTACCAACACTCAGAGTCAATAGATGGCACTAAATCAGGCAATGGCTATGTGCTAAGTGCAAGTTATACCTTAGATAAATGGGTGCCTAAATTACAGTTTGCAAAAGATGACTCAGCACTACGTCAAGAATCAGAAGCCACTCAGTGGAGTACAGGTTTGGACTATGTATTTGATAAACAAACCACGGCTTATCTTTTATATACAGACTTAGACTTAGAAGAAAACGCCGATAGCAGCTTAGCGCTTGGTCTTAGGTACAAATTTTAAGGTTTAGATAAATGACACAACAAATTTTGCAAAATAACGCGCCTAAAAGCCAATTTAAGCAATGGTTTTTACTGCTACTTGGGCCAAGCATAATGCTATTAACCTGTTTACTCGATCCTCCTACGGGTATGTCCAGTGCAGCGTTTAAAACTGCTGGGTTAGCATTTTGGATGGCATCGTGGTGGGTAAGCGAAGTAGTGCCTATTCCGGCGACGGCTTTATTGCCACTTGTTATATCGCCACTGGTTGGTATAGCGGGTATGAAAAGTGTAGCTGCGCCTTATGCTCATCCATTAATATTTTTATTTTTAGGTGGGTTTTTAATTTCTATTGCAATGGAGCGCTGGGGATTACATAAACGCATAGCACTTAGCACTATGCTGTATGCAGGCACTAAACCTAGCTTACAAATTTTAGCTATGATGCTGGTCACGGCCTTTTTATCCATGTGGATGTCAAACACAGCAACCGCAGTGATGATGTTACCAATAGCCTTGTCTATTACACATTTAGTAAAGCAGTCAGATCCTAGCAATGAAGGGTTTGGTAAAGCTTTACTGCTTTCTATTGCTTATGGTGCCAGTATTGGTGGTATTGCCACATTAATCGGTACTCCGCCGAATGCATTAATGGCGGCTTATTTGTCCGACAGCTACCAAATAGAAATTGGCTTTGCACAATGGATGCTAGTGGGTGTGCCACTGGCGGTAAGTATGTTGTTTATTAGTTGGATTTGGCTTACAAAGTTTGCATATAAAGTAGACTCAGGTATCAAAAACAATCAAAAAATAGACACTAAAACAGTTTTTACTGAGCAATTAAAAGCACTTGGTGAAATGCAACGCGCCGAAAAAGGCGTGCTATTTGTATTTGTGCTTGCTGCAGCGTGTTGGATATTTAGACCTTTGCTAGGCGAATTTAGTGGTTTGAGTATTTCAGACACCACTATTGCGATTGCAGCGGCGCTATTATTATTTGTATTGCCTGCAAATAAAGGTACTAACGAGCGTATTTTAGATTGGGAAAGTGCTGCTAGGGTACCTTGGGGCGTATTATTATTGTTTGGTGGTGGCTTAACACTTGCCTCGCAAATAAAGTCATCGGGCTTGGCGCAATATATTGCACAAATGATCCAAGGTGCGAGTGCTATCCCTCTCGTTATGAGTATTTTAGTGGTCGTTGCATTAATTACATTTTTAACCGAGATCACCAGTAACACCGCCACCGCGGCTGGTTTTTTACCCTTACTGGGCCCCGTTGCAGAATCGATTGCAGGCTCACCACTTGTGTGGGTTATTCCAGCGGCGATTGCCTGTAGTTGTGCGTTTATGATGCCAGTAGCCACCCCACCAAACGCAATTGTGTTTGGCTCAGGGCAAATACAAATGCGCGACATGATACGTGCAGGCTTTGTGCTTAATATTGTGGCAATTGTTTTAATTACCTTAGTAACAATGACAATTGCAGCGCAAGTATTTGGCTTTTAAATTGCGCAGCTATTGGCTGCTAAACAACAGCCAATAGCTGCAATAGTTACCACTTAGTTCCAACCAAAACCAGAGTAGTTTTGTATATAGTTCAATACTATGCAAAATTACTCTTTATTGCTCGTATTACAGAACAAGGTTATAGTCTCAAATAACTTTAAAATTTGAGTAATCTATTTTGACTATCGACGCACCGCAAACACCTTCGTTAACTGCACAATTTGATGAGTTACAACAGTACTTTATAAAAACTCCTTACTTGTCGATTAATAAACGCATCACAGTGTTAAAGCAATTGCGTAGTCGCGTTGTAGAGTTTGAGCAAGAGCTGATAGACGCAGTATCAAAAGACTTTGGTTACCGTACCGCATTTGATACCTTGCTAGGCGATATATTGCCCACCATGCAAGCCTTAGCACATACCATAAAAAAGCTACCAAAGTGGTCTAAGCCAAGCAAGCGCTCAGTAGGTTTAAGCTTATGGCCTTCAAAGGTGAGCGTAACATACCAGCCTAAAGGCGTGGTTGGCATTATAGCGCCTTGGAATTACCCAATACAGCTTGCCATTGTGCCTGTTATTACCGCATTGGCAGCGGGTAATCGTACAATGTTGAAGCTCAGTGAGTTTACCCCCCACACCAATCAAGTGCTTGAAAAGCTATTTAGTGGTGAACTAGAGCAGCATTGTAAAATAATACAAGGGGGGAGTGACGTTGCTAGTGAGTTTTCATCGCTGCCATTTGCACACCTGTTTTTTACAGGCTCAATTGCGGTAGGTAAGTTAGTAATGGGCGCTGCAAGTGCTAATTTAACGCCAGTTACCTTAGAGCTTGGCGGTAAATCGCCTGTTATTATTACTGAAAAAGCAGATATTAAAAAAGCGGCGCAAGCAATACTCTTTGGTAAAATGGCCAATGCTGGGCAAATTTGTGTTGCCCCCGATTATGTATTTGTACCCAAAGAGCTTGAGCATCAGTTGGTGCAACACTTGTGTGAATTATATAAGAAACACTACAAACAAGGGGTAGAAGGTAAAAATTTAACCTCTATTGTAAGCGACGCTCACTATGCACGCTTATCTGGTTATTTAGAACAAGCACAGCAGCTAGGCGCAACCATAATTAAACCTCTTGAAGATAACCAGCAAGACCCAGATAAACATCGAATGGGGCTACATATTGCCACCCAAGTAACCGATGAAATGCAATTAATGAAAGATGAGCTATTTGGCCCAATATTACCTGTAATGAGTTACACCAACTTAGAGCACGCAATAAGTTATATAAAGCATCATCATCACCCATTAGCCTTGTATATTTTAGGGCAAAATAAACAAATTCAAGAATATATTATAAAGCAAACACTAAGTGGTACTGTTGCGGTTAACGACACCTTAGTGCAAGTAACTGCCGATGATGCGCCGTTTGGTGGAGTGGGGCATTCTGGAATGGGGCATTATCATGCTAATGAAGGGTTTTTAACCTTTAGCCATGCTAAAAACACGCTGGTTTCTGGATCATTCAATCCACGTATCGGCATGCTACTTAAACAAAGCAAAGTACTAATTAAGTTATTAAAGTGGCTTTATATTAAAAAGTAGTGAATATAACAAAAAGGCTAAACTCATCTTACTGCATTAGTTAGTATTAGCGAGCTTAGCCTTGTTATTTAAACGCTGTTTTAGAGCAATTAATTAAAACAGCGTTTAAAGCAGTTTATTAAAACAACCGCCCTTCACCAGCGTAAGTGCCGGCTAAAATTCTGGTATAAATAGCGTCGGCTTTTTCTTTTGCTTCTTCAACTTCTTTAGGCAGCATTTTTTGCTCGTCGAGCTTGCGACTATGGCTTGCTTGCATATTGCCGTTATACTCGGCAATGGTGTTCCAAATATATGACTTTTCTAAATTCTTAGGCATGCCTAAGCCTTCAAAGTACATTAAAGCTAAATTAAATTGCGCCAAAGTATAATTATTGGCTGCAGCTTTTTCATACCACGTTTTAGCAAGTTCATAATCTACGCTTACGCCATCACCATTGGCATACATAACGCCTAGGTTAAATTGTGCAGCGGGTAGGTTTTTGTTTGCCGCTTGTTCAAATAACTTTATTGCCATTTGTTTGTCGAGTTTTACCCCGTTGCCTTCATTGTATAAAACGGCTAAAGCAAACATAGAATCGGGGTGATTTTTTGCTACCCCTTGTTGATAAAGTTGAGCAGCTTTACGGTAGTCACGCGTTACACCATACCCACCTTCATATAATTTACCCAGCTCATAAATACCAGGGGCAAATCCTTTATCTGCTAGGTAATTAAACTCTTTTAGTGCTTGTGCAAATTCGCCTTCATTAGCGGCTTTGATCCCTTCCTCTAACCCAGCATGAGCGAAAGGGCTACTAAGTAAAATGCCAGCTAGGAGTAAGGTTTTTAAATTAAACTGTGACATAAGAATGTCTCCAATAAGTGATAGTTGCAATGTGTACTATTTAAACATTATTCTATTTAAAATTTTGCGCTAAATGAGGTAATGCAACGTTTAAAAATTAAGTGCAAAGTTTATTGCTTGTTATGCATTACGCTGGCTTTAGTATTAAGCACCGCATTAGCAAATGCAAAGTACGCTTATTATAGCTTAAAGCCGAGCAGAGTTGTTTTAGCAGTGTAAGATACAGATATTACAAAAAATTTAAAGCAGTAAAAAAAGCCCTTTCGGGCTTTTGGGTCATATCAACCGTCACTAATATGAAAAATGAAGATGTAAGCTAAACTTTGTTTATTAAAACCTGAGCTACATAAGTATTACGTGCTTAAATAAAATAACAGCATCCGTGCTGAAAATTCATCCTTGGGCACTGAGGTCGGTACATTTAACTTATGCGAGTGATTATCAGTTAGATTTAAGTTGAAGTCAAATGCAAATAAAAACTATTATCAAATTTGTGTGTGCGCAGGAGAGTTATGTTAATTAAAATAAATACAAAAAAAATAATACATGCAATGGTAGTCATCAGCTTTTTACTTTTAGCTAGCTGCTCTACTTCTTTTGCTTATAACAATTTACCTTGGCTATCATCATTTTGGGTAGATGACTACATAGACCTAAACAGTAGCCAAGCAAAACAACTTAAAATTATAATTAAACAAACCCGTAATTGGCATCGTCAGGTAGAGCTGCCTAAGTACAAGCAAGATCTTATCAAGTTACAAAAAACATTTAATAGTGAGTTTAATATCAGCGATTTAACACAGCAGGTTACTGTAGCTAAATTGCATTGGAACAATTTATTAGTACAGGTTAAAGCGCCTTTAATAGAATTGGCTAAAACGCTCAGTACCAAGCAACAACAAGAGCTTGTAACTAACATACAAGCTAACTTAGCTGACGAGTTAAAACAGTATCAAGAGCAAACGACGCAACAACTTAGCGAAGAGCGCCTAAAAGAGCAGCTTAGTTATTATAAAGATTGGTTAGGGAAATTAACTAAGCAGCAAACACAGCTCATAACAGTAGCTAACGAGCAGTATATTAATACCTTTGTGCTTTGGCAGCGTTATAAGCAAAATAGGTTAAACGCACTGCAACAGGCTTTTAATTATGAGTTGCGTAATGTTGAACAGTTTGAGCAGCAAATGAGCATTATAATTACCGATCGTGAATATTTTATTAGTGAAGAATTAGCGGCCAAAAACCAAGCTAATTTAATGGCTCATGTAAATTTGCTTGTTAGTTTAAATAGTACTTTATCGGATAAACAACGCCGCCACGTAAATAAGCACTTTGCTGAGTTGATAGAAACGGTGGACGATCTTATTGCTGATTAGCTCCTTTTACTTCACTGAATTTATTTATAAATATATTATTTGCTTATATTGTTATTTGGGCTATTTCACATACATTTGAAAGTAGCCGCGCATCGTTTTCAAAAAGACTTAAAAACCTTGCCATGCTTGACCCTCTGACCGGAGCGGGTAATCGTTTGGCAATGAATCATTATTTTTCGGTTGAGTTACGTAAGCGTGCCCAGCTTTACTTGTTTTTAGTTGATTTAGATTATTTTAAGCAAATAAATGATAAATACGGCCACGATGTGGGCGATAAAGTATTGATAGAAGTAGCCACGCTATTAAAGGTCACTTTTGCTAAAGGTTATGTTTTTAGGGTCGGGGGCGAGGAGTTTGCACTTATAAGCTCGTTTAATAGTGAGCATGCAGAGCTTGCTGTTGCCGAAAAAGTAAGAGCTGCACTGGAAAATAAATACATAAACGTTGATAACTATAAAATAAACCTAACAGCAAGTATTGGCGTTGCAAATTATAAACCCCAACAATCACTCAATGAATTGCTTAAAGCAGCCGATAAACAGCTTTATAAAGCCAAAGATTTAGGGCGCAATAGCGTTTATTATCCAGCGGTTAAAAGTGACAAAACAACGCTTATATAGCGATTAATACATGTGATCAAAATTTGGGATACTGTTTTCCCAAATCGGTTTATCTTTGCCTAAATACTCGCGCACAGCATCAAAAAATAGTCGCGTTCTGACCGGTAAGTCGCGATGTGGATATAACGCATACATAGCACTGTGGTCCATTATTTTTATATTGGTAAGTAATGGCACTAACTCGCCATCAATAACTTCGTTATCGAGTAAAAATGCAGGCGCCAAAAAGTAACTGGTGCCAGAGAGTGTTTTCATTAGCAATACTTCAGCGTCGTTAGCCCGAAACACACTCCTTATTTTTTGCTCGCAAGCCTCACCTTTATCGTTATAGTAATTTATTGCATCCACTCTAAATGCATTGCTTTTATAGCTTGCCGCCGGTAATTGAGCCAGATCGCTCATAGTTTTAGGCATGCCATAGGTTTTTACAAATTCAGGTGTTGCTAATATTAATAAACGATTACGGGCAATTTTACGCGCAATGAGCGATGAATCTTTTGGCTCGCCAATTCTAAATGCTAAATCAAACCCTTCAGATACTATATCGACCAAGCGGTCATCTAAACGTAATTCTACTTCTACTTGTGGAAAGCGTTTTTGAAAATCATTAATAACAGGTTGTAAATAACGGCGACCAATAATGGTTGACGCTGTTATTTTTAATAATCCACGCGGCTCTTGGTGATAGTTTTCGGCCATGCGCAGGGTTTCACCTAGCAGCTCTCTAAGGTCGGCTGCTTTTTTTATCATTTCGGCGCCCGCTGCAGTAAGCGAAAAAGAACGTGTTGTTCTGTTTAACAACCTCACGCCAAGCTCATCTTCTAAACGGCTAATTTGTTTTGATATAACGGAGCGGTCAATATTACGTATTTCAGCTGCTTTGGCAAAAGAGCCTTGTTCAACCACTTCAAGTAACATTAAAAGTCGACTAGTTGTATCCATAATATTACCTAAAATAGTTTATTGATGCCATTTTGGCATTAATGAATTTAGAAATCTATTATTTTTGTCAGCACGATTGTTCCGTACCATGCAACGCTAATTATAAAGGAGCGTCGTAATGAACAAACATTTAATTGCTGTAGCACTGGCTACAGCATCCTTAACACTTACAAGTTGTGCCGATGAAAGCACGGCTCAGTCGGCTCCAACAGCGCAACATCAGCCAATAGATGTTGCCAAGGTTATTGTTAAACCGGTACAAAGCTGGCACACCTACACAACTCGCTTAGAATCGCCTCAAGAAGTTGCTTTAATGCCACGAGTATCGGGTGTTATCGACAGCATCGAGTTTAACGAAGGTGACTTGGTAAATAAGGGCGACGTGTTATTTCAATTAGATAACCGTTCATTTACAGCCAAGGTTGCCAGCCTTGAGGCGCAAGTTAACAGTGCAAAAGCAGCGCTTGAACAAGCAAGCAGTGAAGCAACCCGTGCGGTACGCTTAACGCAGCGTAAAGCTATTTCAACTGAGCAAGCACAAGCACGTACTTCAACACTGCGCCAACGCGAAGCGCAACTAGTGGCGCTACAAGCACAGTTAACATCGGCGCAGCTTGATTTAGAATTTACCTCAGTTGTATCGCCTATAGATGGCATTATTTCGCGCGCTAATATTACTAAAGGTAATAATATTTTAGCGGGGCAAAGCGTATTAACGTCGATTGTTTCAAATGAAAAAATGTACGCTTATTTTGATATAGACGAGCGCACTTGGAATTCATCGTTTAATGATGTTAGTGCAGCAAGCCGCCAACCTGTGGTAATGCAAAAGGTAGGTCAAGATGATTTTGCTTATTCAGGTTACATCAACTTTATTGACAACCAAATTAACGCCGCTACGGGTACTTTACGCGTGCGAGCAGTGTTTGCAGATAATAGCGGGCAGTTACGTGCAGGCTCGTTTGCGCGTATTAAGTTAGCCGCTAATGCAATTACTGAAACAGTGATAGTGCCAGATAGAGCAATAGGTACAGATTTAAAAAATCGCTTTGTACTTACGGTCGGCGAAAACAATGTTCTGCAATATAAATTAGTAACCGTTGGAGAGCGTTATGGCTCATTACGCGCGATTACTGCAGGCCTTACAGAGGGTGATGTGATTGCTGTAAATGGCCCCGCTCGCGTCGGACCTGGTATGCCAATTTCTCCTAATACCGTCACTATTGATACCAGTGGAATTGCATTTACTTTAGGTAATAGCAACAACCAGTTAGTCGCTAAACAATAAGGTTTATTGATGAAGTTTTCGCACTTTTTTATCCAGCGCCCAATATTTGCGGCGATGTTGTCGTTAATCATTTTAATAGCAGGGGGAATTTCATTATTTCAACTGCCAGTAAGTGAATACCCAGAAGTTGTTCCACCTACCGTAGTGGTAACAGCCAGTTACCCGGGGGCAAACCCAACCGTTATTGCACAAACGGTAGCAACGCCATTAGAGCAAGAAATTAATGGCACCGAAAACATGTTGTATATGTTTTCACAAGCCACTAGTGATGGTCGTATGACCTTAACGGTGACGTTTGCGCTTGGCACCGATTTAGACCGAGCACAAGTACAAGTACAAAACCGAGTAAATAGCGCATTGCCGCGTTTACCACAAGAAGTACAGCGCTTAGGCGTGGTAGCCGAAAAGTCATCGCCCGACTTAACCATGGTGGTGCATTTATATTCTCCTGAAAACACCCACGATACGGCGTATTTATCAAATTATGCCGATTTAAATATTAAAGATGAAATTGCACGCTTATCGGGCGTAGGTGATATTCGCCTGTTTGGTGGCGGTAAATATTCTATGCGTGTGTGGCTTAATCCCGATGCTTTAGCATCGCGCGAGTTAACCGCATCGGATGTAGTAAGTGCACTGCGCTCACAAAACCAGCAGGTTGCTGCGGGTAGCTTAGGCGCTCAGCCAATTTCGAACGACAGCCAGTTTCAAATATTGTTAAATGTTAAAGGTCGTTTAAACAGTATTGAAGAATTTGAACAAGTTATTATTAAAGTAGGTGAGCAAGGGCAGTTAACCCGTTTATCAGATATAGCTCGTGTAGATTTAGGGCAAGACACTTATGCACTGCGCGCTGAGCTTGATAATCAACCAGCACTGGCTATGCCAATATTCCAACGCCCGGGTTCTAATGCAATTGAGCTCTCTGATCAAGTACGCGAAACCATGGCGCGTTTAGCGAAAGACTTTCCTACCGGTGTTGAATACGACATAGTGTACGACCCTACAGTATTTGTACGCGGCTCTATCGATGCGGTAATTACTACCTTGCTAGAAGCAATCGCATTGGTTGTTATTGTGGTGATTGTATTTTTACAAACATGGCGTGCATCTATAATTCCATTGATTGCGGTGCCTGTTTCACTCATTGGTACTTTTGCAGTGATGCAGTTGCTGGGAGTGTCTATTAATACCTTGTCGCTGTTTGGTTTAGTATTGGCCATAGGTATTGTGGTAGATGATGCCATAGTAGTGGTAGAAAACGTTGAGCGTAATATTGAAAAAGGTCTGTCGCCACTTGAAGCAACCCGCGTTGCCATGAGTGAAGTAACCGGCCCTATTATTGCAATTGCCTTGGTACTTAGTGCGGTATTTATTCCTACAGCGTTTATTACCGGGTTGTCTGGGCAGTTTTATAAGCAATTTGCCTTAACCATTACTATTTCTACTATTATTTCAGCTTTTAACTCGCTGACTTTATCCCCAGCACTCGCTGCATTATTATTAAAACCCCATGACGCAAAGCCAGACGCTTTTACGCGGTTGTTAAATAAACTATTTGGTCGTTGGTTATTTGCACCCTTTAATCGCGTGTTTAATCGTGGCGCTAAAGGCTACGAAAAACTGGTACAAAAGCTGATCCGCATGAGCGTGGTGGTCATGGTTGCTTACGTTGCTTTAGTGGGCGGTACTATTAAGTTATTTGACTCTGTACCCGGTGGCTTTATTCCTCAGCAAGATAAACAGTATTTAGTGGCGATTGCACAGCTCCCTGATGCTGCGAGCCTAGATCGTACCGAAGCGGTTATTAAACAAATGCAACAAATAGCGCTAGAAGTGCCTGGCGTTGCCCATACGGTTGCCTTTCCGGGGTTATCGGTTAACGGTTTTACCAACAGCCCTAACAGCGGTATTGTATTTACGCCCTTAGCTCCTTTTAGTGAGCGGACTGATCCTAGCCTATCTGCCATGGCAATTGCAGCGCAACTTAATCAGCGCTTTGCAGCAATTGACGAAGCATTTGTAGCGGTATTTCCGCCGCCGCCTATTCAAGGTTTAGGCACCACAGGTGGCTTTAAATTACAAATTGAAGATAGAGCAAACAAAGGCTTTGAAGCATTATTTAATAGCCTACAGGCGGTAATAGCCAAAGCGCAACAAGACCCTGCATTAGTTGGCCTGTACTCAAGTTTTCGTATTCAAGTGCCACAAATGGATATAGATATAGACCGTGAACAAGCACTTATTCAAGGCATACCACTGGATGAAGTGTTTAATGCGCTACAGATATATTTAGGCTCAGTGTATGTAAACGACTTCAACTTATTTGGCCGTACTTACCAAGTCAATGCGCAAGCTGACGCCGATTATCGCGTTGATCCAGAACAAATATTGCACTTAAAAGTACGAAATCGTGCGGGTAATATGGTGCCATTAGGATCAGTGTTAACGGTAACTCCTACCATAGGCCCAGACAGAGTAATGCATTACAACGGCTACCCAAGTGCAGAACTTAATGGCAGCCCAGCGCCAGGTTATAGCTCAGACCAAGCGCAAGTTGCGATTGAAAAAGTACTTGCCGATACGCTACCTTCAGGTGTTGAATATGAGTGGACCGAAGTAACCTATCAGCAAGTACTTGCGGGTAATACTATGGTGTATGTATTTCCGTTAGTGGTACTGCTGGTATTTATGGTGCTGGCTGCACAATACGAAAGCCTACGTTTACCACTGGCAATTATAATGATTGTACCTATGACCATATTTTCGGCGCTAATTGGGGTGTGGTTTGTGGGCTCAGACAATAACATATTTACGCAAATTGCATTAATTGTGCTGGTGGCTTTGGCCTCTAAAAACGCGATACTTATGGTGGAGTTTGCCAAAGATCAACACGAAACCGGTTTATCACATTTAGATGCCATGTTAGCGGCATGTCGAATGCGCTTACGCCCCATATTAATGACCTCAATAGCCTTTACCGCGGGCGTTGTACCATTAGTATTAGCAACGGGTGCGGGAGCCGAGATGCGCCACGCTATGGGTAATGCTGTATTTGCAGGCATGATAGGAGTAACCGTATTCGGCTTATTATTTACCCCGGTATTTTATATGTTAGTAGCCAATAAAAAGCAAAAAGCACAGCAGGTATCACATGATTAAATTAGTGCAAAAAAGCCTTAAAACGTCGCTTACCACAAGCGCTATATTAATTGCTGCTATGTTATCGGGTTGCGCCGCTAAAATTGACGCTGCCAGCGAGCAAAACGTGGTTAGTGAGTTTATAGCTAGTGCCAATATAGCCAGCGAGCTTAATAATATTGATGAGACAAACTGGTGGCAAAAGCTAGAATCAGCTCAGTTAAATCAGTTGGTTACAGACGCATTAACCAATAACCACAACTTACAAACCAGTCAGTTAGTACTTAAAAGCGCCTTGGCGCGCTTAGGTGAGCAACAAGCGCAGTATTTACCGCAAGGCGGGGTAGAAATTGGCGCGCAGCGCAGTGGTTTAGGCGATACTAACAGTCGTCAATCGAGTGCTAATTTAGCACTTAATTGGCAGCTCGATTTATTTGGTCGTATTACGGCATTGGTTGATGCAGCGAATGCATCGGCCATGAGCCAAGCCGAGCAAGTGCGTTTATTGCAAATTGAAGTGGTTTCGTCGGTTGTTAAAGGCTTTGTGAGCTATCAAGGTAATGTACAAAAGCAGCACATTGTTACGTTGCAAATAGACGCACTAGAGCAAAGTATTGCGGTACTTCAAGCCCAGGTTGATGAAGGCGTAGCAAACGAGCTTGATTTAAATCGTACTATGGCACAACTTAAGCAACAACAAGCACTAATGCCGGCAATTGAATACGCTAAATATCGCGATTTATCAACACTGGCTGTGCTTAGCGGACGACTAGCACAAAATGTTAAACTCACTAATGAGCAAGCCATTTTAGAGCATAAATTTACCGTATCGTTAAATGATGCTAATGAGTCTATTGCACTTAGGCCCGATATTAGCCAAGCACTTTATGCATTTAGCCAAGCAAATAGTTTAAGTGTTGCTGCAAGTAAAGCGTTATTACCAGATATAAGCTTAAGTGGCTTTGCAGGTGTGCTTAGTATTGGTAGTAATAGCCTTAGTGATACACAGCAGCAATGGCAGGTGGCTCCGCAAATTCAGTGGTCAATACTGAGCTACCCGGCATTGTTAGCGCAGCGCGACGCACAGCAGTTTTTAACCCAAGCGGCTTATAGCGATTATCAACAAGTGATACTCCAAGCGCTGAGCGAAAGTGAACTTTCTTTGCAATTGTTGGTCAACCAAGCTCAGCAAAAGAGCTTTGCTGAGCAGCGTTATCAGTTTGCGAATAAAGCATTTTTACAAGCGCAAGCAATGTACGAAGAAGGGCAAATTCCTTACTTAGAGTTGTTAGATGCGCGTCGGGATGTTCTAATAGCTCAAGAAAATGCTGTTGATTCAACGATTTCATCACTGCTCGCTAAAGTAAATGCTTACCAATCATTTAACGGGCGATGGAGTTATGCGTTAAATAATACTAACCAGTAGAGTTTTTTGATGTCTGATACTGATATTTCACCGCAATACACGCTACCGCAGACTATGCGAGCAATTGTATTGCCTGAGCCTAATGAAAAAATTTGTTTAGCCGATGTTGAGTACTCTGTTCCTGAGTGTGCAGACAACGAGCTGCTTATTAAAGTTGAATATGTTGGCTTAAACCCAGTTGATGGCTTGTTTGCTAAATCGGGTTTTTGTAAGTGGCAATATCCACATATTTTAGGGCTTGATGCCGTTGGCGTAGTGGTAAAGGCTGGTAAAGGTGTTTTCCCGGGCGTTGGCACGCGTGTAATGTGGCATGCCAGTATTGGCGATCAAGGGGCGTTGAGTGAATATACCAAAGTAGCTAACTATGCTGTATCGGTTGTTCCTGCTGAGCTTTCAGGCGATATGGCGGCTACTTTACCTTGTGCCGGTATGGCTGCACTTATAAGCCTAGATAAAATTAATATTACCGAGGGCGATACCGTATTAATTGACGGTGGCGCAGGGGCTGTAGGGCAGTTTGCCATTCAGTTTGCAAAGCAGCGCGGTGCCGACGTATTTACCACAGCAGCTAAGCGTAATCATAAATTGGTGAAACAATTAGGCGCCGATGTGGTATTTGCTTACCAGGATAAAGACTTATGCGAAAAAATTCGCCGAGAGCTTGGCCCACAAGGCTTTGATGCGGTAATAGACACCGTTGGTGGCGCCTCTACAATACGCAATATAGAACTAATGCGTTTTTGTGGGCGAATTGCTTGTTTAAACCCATTGCCACATTTTGAACAAGAGCTAATGTATCGTCGAGCACCCAATATTGGTGTTGTATCCTTAGGAGGTGCTTGGTTGGCAAATAGTTTATGTGCCCAGCAACGTTTAAGTTTTATGGGTAACTTATTAATAGAAGGTGCTTTGAGTGGTGACATTAAAACACCCGAAATTACAGCTGTCGACTTTAACGCACAAGCAGTATCAGCAGCACTGCATAAACAATTAGACGGCGGTTTTACCGGCAAACAAGTGGTTAAAATAAGCACTTAGTTAATTTTATAATTGAGCGGATACTAATTAACGCAGCATATAATTATGCTGCTTTTTTTTATGCCCGTTTAAAGTAGCTTTATTTTTAAGGCGTGATTTAGCTAAGTTTTGTTGTTTAATTAGCCAAATGAAGAAAAATAATGTTTTTCAGCGCATAGCCGTAAGCCCTTGTGTTTAAACAGTTTACGTTCACGTAAAGAAAATAAATTGAAAAAACTGTTAATTATTTGCATAGAGTAATTGATCTAATCGAATTTTTATGACGTAATGTAGTCATTATTATCTGGTCGGATGAGTTCAATCATGAGTTTACGTACAAAATTAAAAAAAGTATTACCAAGTATTTCAATTACTGAACAAGAAGCGCTAGACGCCGGCGATGTATGGTTAGAAGGGTCTATCTATCAAGGTAAACCTGACTTTAGTGCACTACGCGCCGTGCCCGCTGCAGTATTAAGCGCAGACGAAAAAGCCTTTATTGATGGCCCACTGCAAGACTTGTTGGGTATGATTGATGACACCGAAATTCAAAATGGCATTCATTTACCGGATTACATTTTAGACTTTTTAAAGAAAGAGCGTTTCTTCTCGCTGATCATTCCTAAATCGTTTGGCGGTTTAGAGTTCAGCCCATACGCTAACTCAACAATTGTAGCCACTATTGCCACTAAAAGCTCTGCAGTAGCGGTAACAGTAATGGTACCTAACTCGTTAGGCCCAGGTGAGCTATTACTGCATTTTGGTACGCAAGAGCAACAAGCACACTACCTACCACGTTTAGCAAATGGTACAGACATTCCATGTTTTGCATTAACTAGCCCAGAAGCGGGTTCTGACGCAGGTGGTATTCCAGATTTAGGTACAGTTACTAAAGGCATGTACAACGGTGAAGAAGTACTTGGTTTAGAAATTACGTGGGACAAGCGTTACATTACACTGGCGCCTATTGCGACTGTATTGGGCTTAGCATTTAAAGTTGTTGACCCTGATGGTTTGCTTGGCGGTAAAGAAAACCTAGGTATTACCTGTGCGCTTATTCCTAAAGAGCACCCGGGTGTAGAGTTAGGTAATCGCCATGATCCTATGAATATTCGTTTTTATAACGGTACTACGCGTGGTAACAAAGTATTTGTACCTATGGACTTTATCATTGGTGGCCAGAAAAACATTGGTCGCGGTTGGCAAATGCTAGTTAGTTGTTTAGGCGCAGGGCGTGGTATTTCATTACCAGCACTGGGTGTAAGTACGGCGCAAGTTGCATTTAAATCAGCGTCTGAGTACGCTGCTGTGCGCGAGCAATTTGGTTTAGCAATAGGCCAGTTTGAAGGTATTCAAGAAAAGCTTGCCGATATTGCAGGTAAAACATACCTACAAGAAGCAATGCGAGTGCTTACAACTGAAGGCTTAGGCATGGGCTTAAAACCATCGGTAGTAACTGCAATTGCTAAATACCACATGACCGAGTTGGGCCGTGATGTACTCGACTCTGCAATGGATATTCAAGCGGGTAAAGCAATTCAAAATGGTCCACAAAACACGCTAGCAAGCGGTTATGTAGCACAGCCAATTGCTATTACGGTAGAAGGCGCGAATATTCTTACTCGTAACCTGATGATCTTTGGTCAAGGTGTAATGCGTTGTCATCCATACTTACAATCTATGGTTGAATCAATTCATAGCGAAGATAAAAATGCAGATAAAGAATTTAACCGTATTTTACGTAAAACAGTAAGTTACAGCGTAGCAAACAGCTTACGTGCGTTCCGCTTGGGTGTATTACCATTTACAGCAGGTGCAAGTTCAACGTTACCAGAAGTACGTGAATACGAAAAAGCAGCACATAAACTGTCAGCTAAATTAGCTGTATATGCAGATTTCTCGCTACTTGTACTTGGCGGTAAGCTTAAGCAAGCAGAAATGTTGTCGGCACGTTTAGGTGATGTAATGAGCTTTTTATACGCGGCAATGGCGTCAATTAAATACTACGAGCAAAAAGTATCAAGTAGTGAACGTGAGCAAGCAGCACCGTATTTTCATTATGCTACTCGCTTTGCACTACAAAGTGCTGAAGAAGCGCTGCACAAGTTTTTAGATAACTTCCCTGCAAGTGGTACGCGTAAGTTCATGCGTTTTATTACCATGAACTACTCAACTAAAATGCCAAAAATTAGCGACGACTTAATTCGTGAACTAGCTAAGCAAGCTCAGCTAGATACGGCCTTTAAAGCGCAAATTACGCATTTAGTTAAGCCAGTTAAAGGTGATGGACATTATATTAACGAGCAAGCGTACAAAGCTAAAATGGCATCGCTTGGTGAGTTGGCTAAAGTTAAAAAAGCACTGCGTGCTAAAACAATTAAAGCGGGTATTCGTTTTTCAATCACACTTGATAACGCACTTGCGGCTAATGTAATTACAGCAGCTGAACATACTCAGCTTATTGATTACAACACTAAGCGCGAAAAAGCGATTCGTGTAGATGAGTTCGATTTTGATATGAACTTACTTGACGACAACGCACAACCGGTTAACCCACTTAAAAGTGTTGTAAACCAGTAATCACTCAGTGTAAATAAATTCAACAATGTAAGCGCCTGAAGTTTGGGCGCTTTTTACGTTTTTAAAGAAAGCCCACAAAAGTTAATTGAGGGGCTTTTTGTAACTTAATGAGGAGCTATTTAAAATAAATAAGAAATAGTTAAGTTACCCGATACAGCAACGTAGGTGCCTGTGCGGTACATAAAATCTTCATATTCATCAGCCTGGCGTAGAGTTAAAACAAAATCTAACGCTGCAGGACCCCAGTTGTAGCCTAAGCCGCCACCAAGTTGAAAGCCTGACATAGTTTCATTTTCACTCAAAGCACTCCACTTGTCTGAAAAGAAACCTGCGCCGCCATAGCCTCTAAAGCCTTTTTTAGACAAACCCACACCCCCGTAAGCCATTAGGTCGAATCCATCACTTTCTATCGCCGAAAAGTCGTCATTTTCTAATGAGAAGTAGGTAGCTCTAATTTGAAAATGATTATTAACAGCGTAACCCGCAGCTATATTAAAACCACTAAAATCCAAATCTTCGCTTGAGCTATTGTCATTGGCTAATGTGAACGCGTAAGCACCCGCTCCAATACTCCAATGTTTTTGAGGTACTGGTTCTAGCTCATTCGCTTGTACAAAAGAGCCTAGTAATAAAGAAGATAGCAGCAAAGTTCCCTGGAATGTTTTTTTCATTATTTTTCCTATTTTGATATTTTAAAAGTACGATTTAAAGATAATTCTCATAAAGCATATTCAGGTTTTAACGACTAAAAAATTTAGCCCGTTACACCAAGTAAGCAGCATGTATGATGTTATAGAGATGAAATCGGCGAGAGAATAGCGCATACAAAAGCAAGTGTCTAATGTTAAGTTATTGTATTTATTGAGTTATTTACAATAGTGGTGTGGTTGGGATACTTATCATACTAATTGTGAGCGGTATGTGAGCGGTATGTGAGCGTGTATTGAGCAATGCTGCTAATTGTTTTCTGTTTTTTGATTTAAAGATGAATAGAGGTAATAGCTAACGTTAATGAAAATAAATTTATAAATAAAATTGTTCTTTGTCACTTAAGTAGTTTTTACTATTAAATAACACTTTTTATAATAACAACGCTTTGCGTTAAACTAACTAAAATTTATTAATATTAAGTGCGGCTATGGCTTTTTACCTTTCTTTATTACAGCAACAGTTTAAACAGATAAAAGTGGGGGCTACGCTGACTTCTTTGTGGAGTGGTTGTGGCAGCATAGTGGCTTGTGAGCTTGACGGACAGGCGTGTGTTATAAAGGCGGTGAATATTCCTGAGGTGATAAATCACCCAAAGATTAAACAAACGGCGTTTGCTGTTAATCGTAAGCGTAAATCTTATAATGTTGAATACTACTTTTATAATGATTGCAGCCAGCAGTTACCTAATAACGCTGCTGCTATTGGCTGTTTAGCCGCAATCCAAAATGATCAGCGATATGTGCTGGCGTTTAACGATTTTACCCAGCAGGGCTATGTACAAGCTTTGCCTCAAGACTATCGCGAGGTTATTAAATGGTTAGCGCATTTTCATGCGTTTAATCTAACAATTGAAGCTGTTACTCACGCGGCTGAAAAGTTATGGCCACAGGGCAATTATTGGCATTTAAGTACGCGTCCCGATGAGCTTACAAAGCTCCAGCAATCAGCTATTAAGCAGGTTGCAGCTAAGCTAAATACGACATTATGCAATAGTGCATATAAAACAGTAATTCATGGTGATGCCAAGCTGGCAAATTTTGCCATAAACAAACAGCAGCACGTGCTAGGGTACGACTTTCAATATGTAGGTGCTGGTGTTGGGGTTATAGACGTGATGTATTTTATGACAAGCTGCTTTAACGAAACACAATTGCATCAGCATGCTGATAGTTGTTTAGAGTGGTATTTTAGCGAATTGAAGTTAGCATTAGGCGTTTATCATCCTAAGGTAGAGGCAAGTAAAGTGATTAACGATTGGCGCAATTTATGGAGTGTTGCTTGGGCCGATTTTTATCGTTTTTTAGCAGGGTGGAGTCCAGAGCATAAAAAAATAAACAGTTACATGTTGCTTCACGTAAAGAGTGAGTTAAAAAAACACATTTAATTAACGCTTGAATTAGGTATATTGCCTTAATATCAGGCAAAATAATGTTATTTGGCAGCAATTGTGAAAACTTAACGAAAACTGCAGGCCAAATGCACTTTTTTACTATAAAATATCGCAAATTTTATCACTAGGTTTTTTTAATATGGCTATTCACGTTATAACTCATCCCCTTGTTCAACATAAATTAGGCTTAATGCGCTCCCATGGAATTAGCACTAAAAGCTTTCGTGAATTGTGCTCTGAAGTAGGTACTTTATTAACCTACGAAGCAACTCAAAACCTACCGTTAGAAGACAACGAAATTACCAGCTGGGATGGCACAAAGTTAAATGTGCAGCATATTAAAGGTAAAAAAATTACTGTAGTGCCTATTTTACGTGCGGGCTTAGGCATGATGGACGGTGTGATGCAGTTATTGCCGGCTGCCAAAGTAAGTGTTGTAGGCCTTGAGCGAAACGAAGAAACATTAGAGCCAATTCCATACTTTGAAAAGCTAGTAAGTAATATTAATGAGCGTTTAAGCTTAGTGATAGACCCTATGCTTGCAACAGGCGGCACTATGATTGCCACTATTGATATGCTTAAAAAAGCAGGCTGTAAAGAAATCAAGGTAATTGTATTAGTTGCAGCCCCTGAAGGGGTTGAAAAAACATTAGCTGCCCATCCAGATGTAGAAATATATACTGCATCGGTAGACAGCCACTTAAACGATAAAGGCTATATTGTGCCTGGTTTAGGTGATGCAGGTGATAAAATTTTCGGTACGGTTTAAGTGAAAACAGTGCAAAACGATACGATGAAAAACAATGCCATGTTCTCAATAAAAACGATACTTACTGGTGCGCAAATGTTGTTTGTAGCATTTGGCTCATTAGTACTAGTACCGCTGTTAACAGGGCTTGATCCAAGTGTTGCTCTTTTTACTGCGGGCTTAGGTACGCTATTATTTCAGTTTGTTACTAAAGGCCAAGTACCCATATTTTTAGCGTCATCGTTTGCTTTTATTGCACCGATTATTGCCTCAATACAAATGTGGGGCATACCTGCCACTATGGGTGGTTTAATGGCGGCTGGTTTTGCTTACATGCTATTGAGCTTTTTAGTTAAATTTAAAGGCACTGAAACGCTACATAAAATATTACCCCCAATAGTAGTCGGGCCGGTTATTATGGTTATTGGCCTAGCTTTAGCACCGGTTGCCGTAAACATGGCCATGGGCAAAAGTGGTGACGGCAGCACGCAAATTATTGCTTATGATAGTGCTATTTACATCTCATTATTTTCTTTAGTGGTTACGCTTATATTAGCGGTATGGGGTAAGGGTGTATTTAAACTTATTCCAATATTAGCAGGGGTGGTAGCAGGTTATAGTTTATCGCTTGCTATGGGCGTGGTGCAATTTGACGCCGTAACTAACGCACAGTGGTTAGCTGTGCCTAACTTTGTTTTACCTGAGTTTAAATGGCAAGCCATTTTGTTTATGGTGCCGGTGGCGATTGCTCCCGCTGTTGAGCATATTGGCGACATGATGGCGATTAGCCAAGTTACCAATAAAGATTTTTTGAAAAATCCAGGGCTACATCGCACTCTATTTGGCGACGGATTAGCTACCTCAGCAGCATCATTGTTTGGTGGGCCGCCAAACACAACTTACTCAGAAGTAACCGGTGCGGTAATGCTGACTAAAAACTTTAACCCAAAAGTGATGATATGGACTGCAATTATTGCCATTACTTTAGCCTTTATAGCTAAAATGGGCGCAAGTTTACAAACAATTCCAGTGCCGGTTATGGGCGGCATTATGATTTTATTGTTTGGCTCAATTGCAGTGATCGGATTAAACACTTTAGTTAAATCTGGGGATGATTTAAGCGAACCGCGTAATTTAAGCATAGTAGCGCTTATTTTGATTTGTGGTATTGGTGGAATGCATATTGGCAGTAGTCAGTTTAGCCTAGAAGGCGTAAGCCTCTGCGCTATTTTAGGCATAGTGCTAAACTTAGTGTTACCAAAAGCCGAGAAGAAAAACGCAGCTTAAATTTATAGATAAGTTAAACTAACCTAATAGCGCATATATATGCGCTATTTTTTTAGCTAAAATAAAGGCGCAATAGAAATATGGATATCAGTGATTTTTTAGCAAAACATCAATTACCAATAAGCTATCAACAGCAGTGTGAATAGTTTTTTATTCCGGTAGCAAAAAATATATTGCACGCTAAAAAAACCAATACTCCGTTATTTGTTGCTATTAATGGCAGCCAAGGCTCGGGTAAAACCACCTTGGCTGATTTTTTAGTAACTTGGTTGGCAAAAAATAGTTCGTTTAATAGCATAGCGCTTTCTATTGATGACTTTTACCTTACTAAGCAGCGCCGACTGCAGCTTGCAAAAAATGTACACCCGCTACTTGCCACTCGCGGCGTACCCGGCACGCACGATGTAGCTTTAATGAAAAGCACACTTGAGCAGTTACTAGCAGGGCACAGTGGTGTGCCTCTACCTCATTTTAATAAGCATTTAGATGACAGTGCGCCACATAACGAGTGGCCGCGTAATAATACCGCTGTCGATATTATTATTTTAGAAGGGTGGTGCGTAGGTAGTAAGGCACAATCGGCATCAGCATTAACTGCGCCATTAAATGAGTTAGAGCAAAATGCAGATAGCCAAGGTGTTTGGCGTAACTATGTGAACAATTGTTTAAAAACAGAATATTTAAACATTTTTGCTAAAGTTGATTATTTAGTGATGCTTAAAGCCCCTAGTTTTGCTGCCGTATTTGCATGGCGAAAAGAGCAAGAGCAAAAGCTTATAGCCTTAAAAGGGCAAGGTGCAGGCACTATGAATGACGCCCAACTTAGATACTTTATTGCTCATTTTGAGCGTGTCACTCGAGAAAATTTAAACACACTAGCATCAACAGCAAACGCCCTTGTAACACTTAACGAGCAACGTGAAATTAGTTGCTTGGAGTTTAAAGCTGATTAATTAAAATGTTATGTCAGCAGCAACTGTGGCTTGCTATAACAAGGTTGAGTTTACTAAGCTCCTCAAAAAAGTCGCTCTTTACTCTTTAAGTTTGCATCTAAAGTGTAAAGGGGCTTTACACAGCGAACAAGGCTAAACATTACACACTTTCATTTGCGGTTACTTACTAGCGTATTATTGGTATAATCGACGGAGTTTTTAATTGAAAGGTTTATCATGAAGTACTTTTATTTTGTTTTTATTTTACTCACGTCATCAGTCTCAATTGCCAGCGCGCCAGTTGACCTTGAAATTAATATGAAAAACACGGGGCTTGCATATAAACAAGCAGTGCAAGCGACTAATATTGACGAGTTTAACCTTGCGATTAATGAATTCATCTCGTTAGTGGAAATAAGTAAAACAGCTAAGTTTTATAAAGAACCAGAGCAATCATTACAAGGGCTTGATAAAGTCATTGCTCAGGCTGAGCTTGCAAAACAAGCTGCTAACCTGCAAGGTTTGAGTGCGGCTAAACAGCCACTAAAAAATATAGATAATTTACGTAAAAAGTACCATGAGTTACATGAGCCTCCAGGCTTTTTTGAATTACTATTTGGAAAATAAGGGACCCTCGATGGAAATTTCAGTTGCAATGTTAGATGGCCAAAAGCTCAGTGCTAAATTTGGCGATCATGAAGTGATAAGCGATCAGAGTTTGGCTGCAGGTGGCAACGCAGAGCACCCAGAACCGTTTGATTACTTTTTAGTGAGTATGGTGTTATGTGCAGGTTTTTATGCAAGAAAGTTTTGCCAACAACGCGATATTTCGACACAAGGGATGTCACTTAAGCAAAATAACGAAAATGTGGATGAAGATGGTAAAAAGTTATTTTCTATTGAGATAACACTCCCAGATGGATTCCCTGATAAGTATAAAAAAGCACTGGTTGCCGCGGTAAATACCTGCACCGTGAAAAAAGTAATTCAGGCAGTACCTGAATTTTCAGTGGTAGTTAAATAGATAGTTAAATAAGTAGTTAATTAAAGTCACTGAGTGTTACACAACATTCAGTGACTGCTTTATAAAGTGATAGTGGTCAAATGCTATTTCTTTTTCATACCCTGAACAGCTTTAAAGCGTGGGTTCTCCTTACAAATCACAAATACTCGTCCTTTACGTTTTACAACTTGACACCCTGCACGCTGTTTAGCACTTTTAATCGAACTTAATACTTTCATTTTATACCTCATTAATAAATAAAATAGGGAAATTCTCATAACAGCATTATGTTATGTGATGTTATATCATTTTATTAATCAGGATCTATAGCCACTCAAAAAATTATTTAATAAGCATTTAAAAACCATAATTGCTGGCTATTTATGCAAACAAATCAAAAAATGAGCAGTTAAACCAAAAGTGCTGGCTATTGGCGTTTAGCCTGTTATAACTATAATTACATTCGTTAAAAACAGCATAAACAGTAGATCTCAGAGGTAACATATGAGCGACGCAATACAAAAACAACAACAAATAGATCAAGGGGTAATGGATACTCTAAAAGAGCGCGACCATAGTGTTTTAGCACAACAAGTAAACCCTTTAACTTGCACCCATAATGATATTATTGAGTTACTTGCCCAATATATGGCATTAAGTGAACAAGATAACGATGATCTATTTGATCACTGGTTTGATAATTTATCAAAAGAACAACACACAGTATTAAAGGTATTTGAGGTATATAGAGGGCAGTATGAACACCAAAATTAAAATTAGTAAGAGAAGTTTTCTCTAAAAATTTCAGCTGTTAATCACTTCATTTCAAGTTATATACGCACAATTTTTAGTTAACCATTTGAATTTAAATTACTAAATTCAAATGGTTAACTCTCTTAAACGCTCCTTAGTGCTTCAAAGTAAACACAATAACCTCTTATACTAAAAAGTAATTCCGGCATCTATTTATAATTTCAGTATTTTATTGATTACTTACATCTTTGGAATGATATTTGCTTGTAATTACAGAAATAAAATCGTCAATATTTAGACACATGAGGTAAAAATGAATTTTGGAGCTCTTTCTTCACAGTTATACAATGACAATAGCTATTCAAACCTAAGTAATTTAAATAAAAACACTGTAAAAATGGATGATCCTAGTAAAAGCGCAGAGGCTAAACCAGATACTTCTTTAAATAAAAGCGCTGAAAAAACAACGAGCTCAACTGAGACTATTGAAGACATAAAGCCGCTCATCAGCACCGAAACAGAAGATTCGAGCGACAACTCAGCAGTTCAAATGCATAAAGCTATCGGATCAATTAAGGACTTGCAGAATAAAATAAAAGAAATGACCAATAATTCTGATACGCCAACAGAAGAAACAGCAGAAGAACTAAGTAAACTTAAAAAGCAACTCGACAGTGAGCTATCGTCGATACAGTTAACAGTGCGAAAAAATGTATCTACTTTAATGGATTCACTATTTTCATCATCTTCAGATAATAAATACTCAGGTTTGCTTTTTAACAACAAAGTATAATCAAACTTAACTTTTCATGTGTTTATCAGTTTAATCGTGGCTTTATAAAGTCTAAAAAGCTGCGAGTCCAGCTTGTATTATTTCGCGATTATTGACTGCTATAATAACACTTGGTAGTAACTCTACAAGTATGTAATTTCTAATCATGAAATGTGAAAGAAAAGCAATACCTTGACGTGCGACACATATTTTCCTGAGTAGCTTTACCACTGCTAGCTGAATTAATACGTAACTTATCGAGCCTGTAATAAATTATGCTTAAGTACTTTTCAATGGGTGAAAGGTAGAAAACATGAATCAGAAAGAACTTGAAGCTTAATACTTTTGTAAAGAAAGCCGCAAAAGTATTAAAATAGGTGAAGGGTGAAGGCGGTTAATTTGAGTTGAATATACCCTGCAACCGTAATGGTGGCTTGTGCCTCTCTCTGTAAAGAAATCAACTCCACTTTACCTCAATGAACAACAAAGTATTATGTTTACACGGTAAAGGAATGACGACGCGTAATATTGTAATTCATTCGATAAGACCTATTACGCCAAAAACCTTCCTAACTGAACTTCCCAGGTTAGAAGGTTGATGGTTGGTAAATAGGGCTGTTAGAGCTGTTTATATGGGCTGTATTCGTTTGAAAGCTAAAGAGGTAATAAGCTGATTGTCAGCAAAGTGATTTATTTGATACTAGGCGTTGACGTCACAGGCTAAAAAGATTTATTGGGATGTGTCTTTGAAGATGATATGGGTATATTGGGCTATATTTAAAATTAGTACTTACATAGGTATTGTCAAAGGCTAGCTTTAGGCGCGTAAATTCTCTTTCCCCCTATTAAAATCTCTAACTAGAAGAAAAGCAATTAAAATATTATACAGTTCCATGTGTTATTAAATTTCTTAACCAAAGTTCAAGTTAAATAGTAATGCTATAAATATAGAAAAGTAAAACAAAAAACCCACTATAGTCAGGCTATGAGTGGGTTTTTAGTGCGCTTTAAATTAAAAACGCATCAGCTAAAACAGCTTAGATAGCTACGATGTTTTCAGCTTGTGGACCTTTTTGACCTTGTGTAACAGTAAACTGTACACGTTGGCCTTCAGCTAGAGTTTTGAAACCGTCGCCAGAAATTGCGCTAAAATGTGCGAAAACGTCTGCGCCAGATTCTTGCTCGATAAAACCAAAACCTTTTGCTTCGTTAAACCATTTTACTGAACCAGTAGTTGTATTAGACATAATTATATCCTAAAAAAATTAATAAAAGTGTGCCTGAAAATAGGCGATTGAGCTGGAAAAAACCTATATTTAACTTGAGGATAACGCGAAGGATTATTACTAATATCAACGTGGTACTTACAAATAAACAGTATTTCTTTCAAACTTATATAAATAGATGGGTTATAGATAACCCATCAACTTAAACATCTTAGATACAAACGATGTTTTCAGCTTGTGGACCTTTTTGACCTTGTGTAACAGTAAACTGTACACGTTGGCCTTCAGCTAGAGTTTTGAAACCGTCGCCAGAAATTGCGCTAAAATGTGCGAAAACGTCTGCGCCAGATTCTTGCTCGATAAAACCAAAACCTTTTGCTTCGTTAAACCATTTTACTGAACCAGTAGTTGTATTAGACATAATTATATCCTAAAAAAATTAATAAAAGTGTGCCTGAAAATAGGCGATTGAGCTGGAAAAAACCTATATTTAACTTGAGGATAACGCGAAGGATTATTACTAATATCAACGTGGTACTTACAAATAAACAGTATTTCTTTCAAACTTATATAAATAGATGGGTTATAGATAACCCATCAACTTAAACATCTTAGATACAAACGATGTTTTCAGCTTGTGGACCTTTTTGACCTTGTGTAACAGTAAACTGTACACGTTGGCCTTCAGCTAGAGTTTTGAAACCGTCGCCAGAGATTGCACTGAAATGTGCGAAAACGTCTGCGCCAGATTCTTGCTCGATAAAACCAAAACCTTTAGCTTCGTTAAAAAACTTTACTGTACCAGTAGTTGTATTAGACATAATTGTATCCTAAGAAATTAATAAAAAATGTGCCTGAAAGTAGGCGATTAAGCTGGAAAAAAAATATTTAACTTGAGGATAACACAAAGGATTATTACTAATATCAACGTGGTACGTACAAATAAACAGAACTTCTTTCAAACTAATATTCATTAACGGGTTATTACTAACCCATTAAATTAAACAATTTAGATGCAAACAATATTTTCAGCTTGCGGGCCTTTTTGACCTTGTGTAACAGTAAATTGTACACGTTGGCCTTCAGCTAAAGTTTTGAAGCCATCGCTAGTAATTGCGCTAAAATGAGCAAAAACATCAGGGCCAGACTCTTGTTCAATAAAACCAAAACCTTTTGCTTCATTAAACCATTTAACTGAACCAGTTGTTGTAGACATAGTAGTATCCTAAAAAATTAAAGTGCGCCCTATATAAGGCAATGTAAAGAGTAAGAAAACATATATTTAACTGAGGATAGCGCGAAGGATTATTACTAATAACAACGTGGTACTTACAAATAAACAGGGCTTTCTATCAACCCGATGCGAAGTACTTTAACAGTAACCTCAGCCGGACATCAAGTTTTATTTAGATTTATTTTTACCACTAGCAAAACGTACTGGCTTTTACGGATTATAATTTGTTAAATTATTTCAGGTAAAGAACGTTATATTAAGCAGTAACTTAAAAGATGAATTACTTGTTAATTACAGTTTTTATTATATACAGCAAGATAATGAGCTGTACGAAGTTAAATTACTAACACTAGGGTCTTATATGGACTCCCTATTAATGTCAAAAATAAAATTGAAATAAATTAGATGCTAGCTTATATACGGGCTC
>NZ_JAATTW010000069.1:0-14215 GCF_013414205.1 Pseudoalteromonas sp. MIP2626 | reverse complement strand
AGAATGGTGGGGCATGATGGATTTGAACCATCGACCAATTGATTAAAAGTCAACTGCTCTACCAACTGAGCTAATGCCCCGCTCTGATAACTAACTAGCAAACCTTGCTGTTTAGTTACTTGCGTAAATCCGCCGACTAATACTTTACTTTCACTGCTCATAGAATGGTGGGTCATGATGGATTTGAACCATCGACCAATTGATTAAAAGTCAACTGCTCTACCAACTGAGCTAATGCCCCGCTCTATTTTTGTCGCATTTCGAGTGGGGTAACCATTCGTTTGCTGCGGGCGCTTATAATACTTATTTATAAAATGAGTGCAACCGAAATTGTCTCTTTTTTTTAGTTTTTATGCTTAGCTGAACAATTTTAGACCGCTTATGGCAAAAAGCAGCCTAATCAAGTCTCTTGTATTAATTTGATAAGCGCTTTGTGGCCAATTTTGCAGCAGTGGTACTTGGATACTGATTAATTAAATCGTTCAGTATTTTTTGCGCTTCGGCTGCTAAATTTTGCTCTTGTAGCAAAGTACCTAACTTTAACATGGCATCTGGGCGCTTATTTGAATTTGGAAATTCATTAACCACCACTTTAAAATGCTCCGTTGCTTTAGCTGGGCTATTTTTTATCGTGAGTAACTGCCCAAGCCAATAATGTGCATTTGATGCATACACAGAATTTGGGTAGGTAGTTAAAAAAGTTTGAAACTCTGGGATCGCCTGATCATAGCGTTTATCTTTCATTATTAACGCAACAGCACGCTCGTATGCTTCGTTTTCAGATAAATCGGCACTGTATGTCTGAGTATCGCTAGCTTGCGTGTGATCAACTGCAGGCGCTGTAGCAGCTGGTTGACTATAGGCTTGGCTTACGCGGTTTTCAATTTCTTGATAAAGCTCGCGCTGACGCTGCAGCACTTTTTCTAGCTTATAACTTTGCTCTTCGGTTACACCACGAATTTGGCTTACTTCATCTTGCAATAAATTAAGCTGTTGCTGTAACTCAACTTGTAAAAAGTTACGTTGTTGCATCATGCTCTCTAACGACGCTAAACGCTTTTCAATACTCGATTGTGAACTTGCAGCTTCTGAAACAGGAGCGGGAGCAGCCATTAACTGGGTGCTCCCGCTCAATATCATGGCTGCCAAAATAATTTTCGGCTTCATAATATCTCTTATCTTAGTAAACTAGTACCGCACGGCGGTTTTTAGCGAAAGCTGATTCAGTGCGAGATTTAACCATAGGTTTCTCTTCACCGTAGCTTACCACTGACATTTGGCTTGCAGAAACACCTAAGCTTTGTAGGTATTTTTCAACTGCTTGGCCACGGTGCTCACCTAGTGCAATATTGTACTCTGGCGTACCGCGCTCATCTGCGTGGCCTTCAATAAGTACTTTAACAGATGAGTTTTGAACTAAAAACTCAGCGTGTGCGCGTAATAAATCAGCGTACTTGCCTTCAACTGTCGCTTTATCAAAATCAAAGTAAATTACTTGCTCTTGACGAAGTGCTTCGTATTTTTGACGAAGTTGCTCTTCTGCACGTTGCTCTGGCGAAATTGTCGCTACTTCAACTGTGTCAGTATTTGTTGATTGCTCAACCATACCTTGATTTGATTGGTTAGCTGCGCCTTCATCTATATCTGAAGATGAGCTACAAGCTGCTAAAGCCATTACTGGCACAGCAATTAGCAGGCCTTTAAGTATTTTATTAAGTTGCATTGAGTAGATTCCTATTTTGAGTAAACCAGCAATTATTACTGTAAATATGGCGACCAAGCTGGCGCCTTTACTTGTCCGTCTAGCACAGGTAACCGTGCTTTAAAGCGACCGTCCATCGATACCAGCGCAAGTACCTGTTTATTATTATGAAGCGTGCTATATATAATCATCGAGCCATTTGGCGCTATACTCGGTGATTCATCAAGGCGAGTTCGTGTTAATACCTGAAACGCACCTGTAGCCAGCTCTTTTTTAGCAAGATGGTACTGCCCGTTGGTACGGTTAACCATCACTAATTCTTTGCCATCGGGTGTTATTGAACCTGCTAGGTTCATATCACCATCAAAGCTTAATCTTTGTGTTCTGCTAGTTTTTAAATTTAACTTATAAATCTGGGCATTACCACCCCTTTCAGATGTAAATACAATATCTTGGCCATTAGGATGCCACGATGGCTCTGTATCTATACTGCGATGACGAGTAAGACGCGTTTCTTTGCGTGTTACTAAGTCTAGTAAATAAACTTCGGTTGCACCGGTTTTATCTTTTGAAAGTACTAACAGTAGCTTTTTACCATCGGGCGAAAACTGCGGTGCACCGTTAATACCAGGATAACTAGTAACTAATTCACGTTTACCTGAGTATAAGTCTTGAATGTAAATTTGGCTCTGACGATTTTCAAACGTTACATAGGCTAACTTAGTGCCATCGGGCGACCATGCTGGCGACATTAACGGCTCTTTAGAGCGCAGTAATACTTGCTCATTAAAGCCATCGTAGTCAGAAACTACCAGTTGATAAGGTCTGTCGTCATTATCACGTACTATAACATAGGCTATTTTAGTTAAAAATGCGCCCTTTTCACCGGTTAACTTTTCGTAAATTACATCACTTATACGGTGCGAATAACGACGAAAACCGGTGTCGCTAATAATACTTTCACGTGCTTCTAAAATATGGTCTTGGTTTTTAATTAATTTACCGTTAGTCATCATTTGCGTTTGGCCACCGGTAATTTGCCCACGAATAACATCAACCAGTTCATAACGCACCAAGTAGCGACCATTAGATTGCTGCTCAACTTCGCCAACTAATATTGCCTCTACGCCTTTGTTAACCCAAGACGCGTAGTTAATATCGCTATCTTTACTTGGCTGTTGCGGCATTTGTGCAACATCTACTGGTTTAAATTTACCACTGCGCATTAAATCTGCAGCAATAACTTCACTGATTTTTTGCGGAATAGGGCCTATACCTTGATACTTAAATGGCACAATAGCAATTGGTCGTGCACCATCTATACCCTCTGTTATTACAATTTCCAGTGCTGCATTTGCAACGCCCTGAAAACCCAATAATAAAATTAAACAGGCTACTTTTACTTTGTTGAACATATCATTCCTTTAAAATTCTGGCTTGATTGTTAAATTTATATTCTTAAGTTGGTCGAATACGTCTTTATCTTTTGATACCGGTAATGTGTCGGCCATACGCACTGCTCTTAATGCAGCTTCACACACTAATCTATCGCCGCCTAATGAGGTAACTTGCGTTACTAAGCCATTAAAGCCTAAACGAATGTTAACTCGGCACTGCTGATTTTTCATTTTTTCGTCAATAAGTAAGTTTTGCTGTATACGTGCCATTATTAATGCGCGGTACTTATCTACTTCACTCACTACCTGTTGTTGGCGTATTTTACTACGGGCAGCCTGCTCTTTAGCAAGTTGATCTTGTAACATTTGCTCTTGCATTGCTTGCTCACGCTTACGTTCGGCTTCTTCTTCGCGTTTTTTGCGCTCAGCTTGTGCTTTTTTAAGCGCGTCTTCCTCAGCTTTGCGTTTATCAGCGGCAGCCTTAGCAGCGTTTTCAGACTCTTGCTTTTGCTTTTCGGCTTGCTTGGCTTTAGCACGTTCTTGCTGCTCTATGGCACGTGCTTTTTTAGCCTGCGCTTGCGCCTCTGCCGTTTCTTTCTCTTTGGCTTTACGCTGTTGCTCTAACTTTTTAATTTGTCGTGCTTCTGATTCTCGCTCTTTGCGCGCATTACTAGCTCTGCGCTCTAAATCGCGAATACGTTTGTCTTCAGCTCGCTTTTGATCGTCTTCTTTTTTTATAAGTTGCGCAATTTTTTGCTCAACCTGCTTTTGATCAACCGTTACCGCAGACACCGCTTTGTCTACATCGGGAATAGCCGAATTAAGTGTAACTTCCATTACCTTAGGCGCTGGCGGATGAATATTTGCGGTGGCATACAAAAACCCACCTAATGCCACATGTAAAAGTACTGATTTAATTAATGGTGTTTGCATAAGGCTACTTCGTCCCCTCAAAGGATTCTGTCATTAACCCTACCGATGGCACGCCTGCTCTTTTTAAAAAGTCCATTAATAGTAATACTTCTTGATATGACACTTTGCCCGAGCCTTTTATCATTACAGGTACATCTGGATTTTTCATCAGCTGTAACTTAATTACGGCAGCTACATCTAGCGCTTCCATTGGCTCTTCAGGGTCGGTGCCTACGCTTACATAGTATCGGCCATCAGCATCTATAGAGGCAATAATAGGTGGCGTATCTTTAGTATCAACTAAGTCTGACTCTTCCATTTTTGGTAAGTCAACTTTAACACCGTGAGTAATGAGTGGTGCTGTAGCCATAAATATAATTAGTAGTACCAACATTACATCAATGTAAGGCACTACATTAATTTCTGCGACCGGACGGCGCTTTTTACGCTGATACATTCGCTTGGGCCTCTATTTGAGTAGCTGCTTGACGGTGTAGGATATTAGCAAACTCTTCCATAAAGTTAATGTAATGAGTTTCTAATTTTTCAACTTTATTAGCAAAACGGTTATAAGCAATAACAGCTGGAATAGCTGCAAATAAACCCATTGCAGTAGCAATCAACGCTTCAGCAATACCTGGTGCTACCATTTGTAGCGTAGCTTGCTTAACTTCGCCCAGTGCAATAAAGGCATTCATTATGCCCCACACTGTCCCAAACAAGCCTATATACGGGCTAATTGAGCCCACTGTTGCTAAAAATGATAAACTTGATTCTAACTTTTCTACTTCACGCGAAAGCGCCACTCGCATAGAGCGATGTGTGCCTTCCATAACAATGCCAGCACTTTGAAATGTATTTTTTTTATGACGTGCAAACTCTTTAAAGCCAGCGGTAAATAATGCTTCTATACCTTTTGATTGCCCACTACGTGATGAAATTTCGCTATACAGCTTACTTAAATCAATTCCAGACCAAAACTTTTGTTCGAACTTTTTGGCATTGCTTAAAGCGTCTGAGATTGCTTTTTTACGCTGAAAAATAATAGCCCACGACATTACCGACATCGCTACTAACGCTAGCATCACTAGTTGCACAAGCAAACTTGCTTCTAGAATTAGATCTAAAAAATTAAGCCCTGATCCCACGTTAAACTCCTAAAAAATTAAAAACACATCAAATTGATTTATTTGGATAATATGACCTTACACCAGAACTACAAAGGGTAAGCGTCTAAAATTGTAGCTAGTGTATATAGTGTATTTCCCGCTTACAACGATCTTGCTATGAATAGACAACAAAAAACGTTAAAAAATTCTTTTATTTTTATTAAACTGTAAAATAACCCGTTTATTATAATTGCGTAATTAATATTAGTGTTTATTAATGCGCTATTATAAAGGTAACACTCAGTTAAATTAGCTGTTTATTCAAAATATAAGCATAAGCACGCAAAACAACCTAAGGTTTACTTTAACGTAATAGTAAAACTAATACCGAAATTTACTGCAAAATACAATATAAGCAAATAATTTCATAAAGTTATAATGTTAACGATTAATTAACGTGCAATAATTGAACATTCATAAAAAGCATTCAGATTAGTTTTTTTTATCTGAAATTATAAATTTTCTAGTTTGAACAAAAAACAACTCTTCGGTATTATCACCTCATACCGAACTAACGCATTAAATGAAAGTTTTCATTGCACCCAGTTCTTCGTAATATGACATTTCATCGTATTACATTGTTTTACTTTTTTAGGATAAAACCTAAGTAAGTAAAATAGAGTTCCAAGATTACTTCCTTCAACTTGTTGTTTGCCCGCATTATTTGCGGGCTTTTTTTTGCCCATAAATAATCTTCATAACATGAATACCTAGGTATTAAGTTAGCATCACAACTTTAGCGTTTATAACAATTGCATAAAGTCTAAGCTAGTGCGCCACAGCAAGCCAACTATTAGTTAACACCAGCAATATAACGCAGGCACAATAACCTTGATTGACTTAACGCATCGTGAATTATTGCTAAATTTAAGTACGCATAGCAACCACATTAAAACTCACCAAGTATAGCGCCAATAACGTGCCTATAGAGTAAATATAACGCAGCGCAAAGCAACATAAAACACGGCTAAGCATAAACTAAAAAGCCATTGAAATTAATTAATCGCAATGGCTTTTTAAATTGGGTAAAGCTTTTTATTAGTCTTGCTTTGGTAGTAAACCAAAGTGATGATATGCGTTGTCTGACACTATTCGTCCACGGGGTGTACGCTGAATAAAGCCCTGTTGAATTAAAAAGGGTTCGATTACATCTTCAATAGTCTCTTTTTCCTCGCCAATAGCTGCAGCTATATTGTCGAGCCCAACTGGGCCGCCCATAAATTTTTCTATAATGGCGAGTAAGTACTTACGATCCATATAATCAAAACCGCTTTTATCTACATCTATCATATTAAGTGCCAGCTCTGCCACTTCGGCGTTTACCGTACCGTCTGACTTTACTTGGGTGTAGTCACGCACTCGGCGTAGTAACCTATTGGCAATACGGGGGGTACCGCGTGAGCGTTTTGCAATTTCAACTGCACCCTCGTCGCACATTTCTAAATCAAGAAAATGCGCCGATCGCCCTACTATGTACGATAAGTCTTCTACTGAATAAAACTCTAAGCGCTGCACAATACCAAAGCGGTCACGCAGTGGCGAGGTTAACGAACCCGCGCGAGTCGTTGCGCCAATAAGCGTAAACGAGGGTAAATCTAATTTTATCGAGCGTGCTGCTGGGCCTTCACCTATCATAATATCAAGTTGGTAGTCTTCCATTGCTGGGTAGAGTATTTCTTCAACTTGTGGGCTTAACCTGTGTATTTCATCAATAAATAATACATCACCTTCTTCAAGGTTGGTTAGCAATGCGGCTAAATCACCGGCTTTTTCGAGCACTGGCCCTGAGGTTGCCTTTATATTTACCTGCAGCTCGTTGGCAACAATATTAGCTAATGTAGTTTTACCCAAACCTGGTGGGCCAAAAATAAGCAGGTGATCGAGTGCTTCGCCTCGGCTACGGGCCGCTTCAATAAAAATTTCCATTTGCTGTTTAACATGCGGTTGACCACGGTAATCGGCGAGTAATTTTGGCCTAATTGCACGGTCTATAGAGTCTTCGTTGGGTTTTTCAGTCGCGTCAATTAAGCGATCAGCTTCGATCATAGGTTACTCACAGCATTGATTTTAAAGATTCTTTAATAAGAACCTCAGTAGACATATCGGGTTTACTTACTGATTTTATTGCTTTTTGCGCTTGTGGCAATTTATAACCTAGCGACACCAAAGCCGACACAGCATCATCGGCGGCATTATTAGCAGTTGTTGCGTCGCTAAACGGCTCAATAACCGCACTGTCGCTGAAAGGAGTGAATAAATCGTTGCCCCAATTTTTTAATCTGTCTTTCATTTCGAGTACTAGCCGCTCGGCGGTTTTTTTACCTACACCGGGTAATTTAACTAAGCTTGTGGAATCTTCGTTATTTACACAGCTTACAAATTGCTGCGCCGACATACCCGACAAAATAGCTAAACCTAGCTTTGGCCCTACGCCATTGGCCTTTAATAACTCTCTAAATAAGGCACGCTCTACTTTGTTGTTAAAGCCAAACAATAGTTGTGCATCTTCGCGTACTACAAAATGAGTATAAACAATGGCATTTTCGCCAACTTTAGGTAAGTCGTAAAAGCAGGTCATTGGCATTTGCACTTCGTAGCCAACACCACTTACCTCTAATAATATTTCGGGAGGTTGTTTTTCTACTAAAATACCATTTAAGCGACCAATCATAGTTATTTCCTTAAACGTCCTCTAACGGTTTTGCTTGCGCTACCCGCTAGTTTTATTAAATTTTGTTCTGAGTGCGCATGGCAAATAGCAATAGCCAGTGCATCGGCGGCATCAGCTTGTGGCGTACCAGGTAGTTTTAAAATGTTTTTAACCATATGCTGTACTTGAGTTTTATCGGCGCCACCATTGCCTACTACGGCTTGTTTTATTTGCCTTGCTGAGTATTCAAATACTGGTAAGTCGGCCATTGCAGCGCCTACAATAGCAGCACCACGTGCTTGGCCTAGCTTTAAGGCTGAGTCGGGATTGTGCGCCATAAACACTTTTTCTATCGCGAAGGTTTCTGGCGAAAACTGCTCTATAAGCTGGGTAATGCCTTGGTAAATCATTTTAAGTCTTATATGAAACTCATGATCCGCTAATTTAATGCAACCACTGCCTAAATAAGTGAATTTAGACCCCTGATGCGCTACAACACCGTAGCCAGTTAAGCGTGAGCCTGGATCAATCCCTAAAATTATGGCCAAAAAGCACTCTCATTATTGTTATTCGTTAATTAGGCTAATAATGCCAGAGCACTGTATAAATTACCAGTAACAATAAAACAAAAACGCCCACTTAAGTGGGCGTTTTCCTTTTGCTTAAATATTGGCAACTTAACCTAACGCACGCACCAGCCCTTGGGTGTTTTGCTTAAGTGTGCGAGCAATCATAAAATAGCCTAACCCCGCTACAAACACTCCACCTGCCACCGGTCCTATTATCCAAATATGTGGATGTAATTTACCCGCCAGATCAAATAACTGCTGCTGTACAATTAATAGTGCAATATCACTAAAAAAAGCGGCAACTAAGCCGGCCAAACCACCAAGCAATAAAAATTCATATAAAGTGGCGTTTTTAATAAGCCGGCTTTTTGCACCAAGTGTGCGCAGTATTACAATTTCTTGCATGCGCTCGCCTAAGCTTGCTTGCACTTGCGATATTAATACCAGTGCACCACACAACACCACAATAGTAAGTACAAAGCCAATTGCAAGTGACACTTGCTCTATGGTTGATTGTATTTGTTTAACAAAGTTACCTACATCTATGGCGGTAACCGTTGGGTAGCTGCGCAGCAATTGACTAAAGTCGCGTTTTTGATCAGGCTCAATACGTACCGACGAAATATACGTTGCCGGAAAGTCTTTGAGCACATCAGGACTTAAAATAATAAAAAAGTTTGGCTTAAGGGTGGCCCAGTTTACTTTACGCACACTGGTAATTTTAGCGTCAAACGACTGCGCACCAATTAAAAACGTTAACGTGTCGCCAAGTTCAACATCTAAACGCTCAAGCATAGACTCCTCAATGGATGCCTCTGCTAATGTGTTTTTATTAAACCACTGCCCTTGCACTATTTCGTTTTGCGCTGGCGGCGTTTCAAGCCAGGTTAAGTTTAGCTCGCGACCAATACCAGCGCGTGCCTCTTCATCTTTTTTCTCGTTGTCTTGCAATGATACTTCTCGCGCTACCAGCTCGCCATTTACCGCATTTACCCGGCCACGAATGGTGGGATAAAACTCCGATACCTGAATGTTTTTTTGCGCCAAATAAGTATTAATTGGCTCAAGTTCGTTTTGGGTAATATTGACTAAAAATGCATTAGGAGCATCATCTGGTAACTGCGACTGCCAATCGGCTATCATGTCGTTTTTAAGTACCACTAAAAATAGTAATAGCTTAATAGCGAGGGAAAAGCTGATCAGCTGGACTGCATTCACATTTGCACGCTTTTGAATTGACGCAATTGCCAGCGACCAACTGTTACCCGGCTTTAAGCCCAATTTACGGCCACCACCAAATATAACTTTAGACACCAAAAACAACACGCCAATTAAAGTAAGGGTTGAGGCAAACAAAATCAGAGTAATTTTTATATTATTGCTAAATAGCCACATGAGTAAAAACACGGTAAACGCACTCATAGCTAAGTGCCCCCTGCTAACCGCTAGTTTATCGCCTAAGTTACGACGCAGCACTCGCAATGGCGGAATATCAAATAAATCAAATAAGGGCTTGATAGAAAACATCACAGCACAAATTACACCTGTACTAATTGCCACCAACCACGGCTTAAAACCCGCCATTGGCAACGTTGTACCCATGCTTTTTGCTAAATAATGTGTCGCAATTTCTTGTAAACCATAGCCAATTAATAAACCCACTGTTACCGCCATTAAACACACCATTAATAAATGTGTAAGGTAAATTTTGCGGATCATTGCCCGGCTACCACCTAAGGTTTTCATCATAGCAACTGGGTCGTATTGGCGTTCACAATAACGCTTTGCAGACACCGCAATTGCCACTGCGGCTAAAATAATGCCCAGCAAACCTGCTAGCAACAAAAAGCTTTCTGCACGGTTTAAACTATTAGATATTGGCGATTGGCGATCTTTTACGCCATACCATTGCTGGTTTTCTTTTAGCTGTGGCTTTAGCCAATCGTAAAAGCTATTTATATCGCTTTCATCGCCAGCATAAAGCTGACGATAAAACACTCGACTACCCGGTTGTATTACTTCTGTTTTTTCCACATCGTTAATGTTTATAAGCACCCTGCGGCTGCTCGAAAACACATTAAAAGGTGCGTCGGGCTCTTCTACAATTACTTTTTCAACGTTAAATAATGCAGCACCTAGCTCTACTACATCGCCTATATCTATATTTAAACTATAAAATACCGACTCGCTAAGCCACACATTGCCAAGTGTTGGTCCGCCGTTAGCAACTTCGGTTTCTCCATTTAGGCTCGACTTAACCTTAAGTTGCCCCTTTAACGGGTAACCACTTGAGGCCGCTTTTACCGAACTAAATTGCATTTCGTCGTTGGCAAATAACATGGTGTCGAAGTAAAGCATTTGTGCGGTTTTTAAATTTTGTTGCTCTGCTTTAGCTATATAAGAAGTGTCGATTACGTGATTACTGCCAAGCACTCGGTCGGCGGCAATAAAGGCGCTACTTTTTTGCGCAATGCTCTGCGCAATACGCTCGGTAACCATAGATAAAGTAAGCACGGTAAGTACCGCAAGCGCTATAGCCGCACTTATCACCGTAAGCTCACCACGGCGAAACTCCCGCGAAAATAACTTAAGCGCTAACTTAGCCCACATTTGCTATTTCCTCTGCTGAGTTTTCTACTAATCGGCCACCTTCAATTTGAATAATATGCTGGCATTTTTGTGCAAGTGCTTCGTCATGCGTTACTAAAATAAGCGTAGTACCGTGCTGCGAATTTAGATCAAATAATAACGACTCAATCATTTTACCGTTTTTACTGTCTAGATTTGCCGAAGGCTCATCGGCAAACAGTATTTTTGGCGTGCCAATAAATGCCCGCGCAATTGCAACACGTTGCTGCTCACCACCAGAGAGTTGCGACGGATAATGGTCGATGCGATGACCCAAACCTACCTTTTCTAGCAAAATAAGTGCTTGCTGTTTAGCGTCGCGCTCCCCTGCAAGTTCAGCGGGTAGCATTACGTTTTCAAGCGCTGTTAAACTTTGTACTAACATAAACGACTGAAATACAAAGCCTACTTTTGCGGCGCGCAGCCCAGCACGCGCTTCTTCATCGAGATTATGTAGCGGCTCGCCATCTAAAAATATTTCACCGCCACTCGCCGTATCAAGCCCAGCTAACAAACTAAGTAACGTAGATTTACCAGAACCAGAAGTGCCCACTACTGCAACAGATTCGCCATGCTTGACATTAAAGCTGATGTCGCTGAGGATGGGCAACTCACCTTCAAAGGTAGATACCACTTTAGACAAACCATTTACTTGAATTATATTTAATTGAGAAAGCGCTGACATATGACTCATTCAATCCTACGTTTTGTATTCATTTTATTTTTAGTTATCAAACCACTAAGTGCAGCAGCTAATAACACCATTTTAATACTTGGTGACAGTTTAAGCGCAGCCTACGGACTTAAACAAGAACAAGGCTGGGTACAATTGTTACAAGATAAATACGATGCTGAGCAAAGTAATATCAAACTTATTAATGCCAGTATTAGTGGCGAAACAACCGGTGGCGCACTGCGCCGTGTAGATGCTTTGCTAGCGCAGTATCAACCAACTCATGTACTTATTGAGCTGGGCGCAAACGACGGTTTACGTGGTTTTCCGGTGAGCAAGCTACAAGCTAACTTAACCGAATTAATCAAAAAAAGCCAAGCAGCCAATGCCACCAGCGCTTTAATGGAAATTTATATTCCACCTAATTACGGGCCACGTTACAGCAAAATGTTTACCGATAGTTTTACACAAGTAAGTAAAAATACAAACGCTTACCTTATGGACTTTTTTGTACTTAAAGTTGCTGGGCAAAACGACTTAATGCAAAACGATAACTTGCACCCTAACAAAACTGCGCAACCAATACTACGAGACGAAATGTATAACACGATCAAACTTTGGTTAAATAAAGACTAGCGCCATGCTTAACTACTTTTAATTGCGCAAGGAAACTATTTTCAGCCTGCTTGCGCAAAAAACACTCAAACAAACAAATGCTTATTGATTTTTAAAAAAATACACGTACTATTGCAACCTCAGTCGGTATGTGGCGCAGCTTGGTAGCGCACTGTCATGGGGTGGCAGGGGTCGAGAGTTCGAATCTCTCCATACCGACCATTTAATAATATCTAATTTCAGAATCAAATTTAATCTCGAGCCTTCAATATTATCATAAAAAATACTTATAACTTTAATTGATAACACGAGTATCTAGGTGTAAGGTTAATTACAGATATATATTTATACGAGGTGGCAATTATGAGTAAAGATAAGAAAAAAATCACAAAAAGTATGATTTTAAGATCTGTTGCTAGCTCTACGGCCATCGAAACTGGTGCAACAGTTAAAACAATTGAGAAAAAACTAAAAGCAAATAAACTCAAATACGAGTCTCTTTCACTCGCTATTTAATTATATCCCTTACAAGCCTTTCAATATGTTGGTAATCTCTGTTTACACCCGCTTGAATTGACTTAAAATAAAAGTCTTTATGCTCATCCCACAAACTATAATCAAGTGTTCCTTTACCTGCTTTGCTACACAAAAAATCCATTAACAGACGGCTTATCCTACCGTTACCCTCACGAAATGGATGAATTAAAATAAACTCAACATGGCTCTGCGCTATAAACGAGACAAACTCTTCATCGGTCATTTCTGGTAAGTTATTAAATCGAGATAAATACTCATCTTCAAATAACCTAATATTTTTTTCAATTTGTAAAGGTGACATAAACTGAAATCCGCCTTTGCCCATATCAATACTTCTTATTTTACCTGCCCATTCATATACATTACCTAGCCACTGTCTGTGCCAATTAGCTACATTTTGAAAAGAAAAAACATCATCTTCTGGGGCAGCCATTGTAAATGTTTTTTCATATAGTTTAACTAAAAGAATGGCCTCAACATCATCCATTTCTGCTACATCAACAATCGCTAACTTGTTCGCTAAAACTAGTTTTTCAGATCCTAGTTGATATTGCGCTTCAATAGAATCAGTCTCGTATTTAGTCATTAAATTACGCCAGTAAAATGATTAGTGTAAAAGTGCTTAACAACCAATGCAAGTAACCTTTAGCGTTGTCCATTTGATATTAGTCGAAACTGACAATAAAAAATTAATGTGACACCCATTCTAATAATTAATCGCTTTAATTTTTACTAAGATAAATATCGTTTGGCTTAAAGTGTCCTAAATATTCAAAATGCTTCCGCTAGCTCAAATAACACCGTTTTTACCTACTTTTCATTCATTTTTAGGCATGCAAAATACTATGCTTTCACAGTGAAGGGGAATAACGGGTAATTTTTGAAGTAACGCTTTAAGCCAGTAGCTTTTCGCAATTACTAACGTTGGCGCGCCGCTTTCTGTTTAGGTGTTCGCAGTATCCTTCGTGCGACGCTGGGCGACCTACTGCACCATGAAATACGCGACTAAATTGTGTGGTGAGTTTTAGCCAGTTTTCGGGGGTAATGTTTACTCTTTGTAACAGGGGTAATGTGCTGCTTTCGATATAGCCTGCTTTACCTTCGCGTATACAACGTCCGGTTAATTCTACTAGTTCAAGGTAAGATTTAAGCGCAAAGGGTAATCCTTTTGCCATGTGCTTTTTTGATTTACCTGAAAAGCGCAGGAGTTGCTTCGGTTGCTTACCTGCAGTGGCACTTTCAATGCGTATTTTTACGCTGGTATGCTCTGATGTTTCTGGTGTTGTTGCTGCCTTTGCTCTTATTGGGTTTAAGTCAACATATGCCATACAGGCGATTAATGCGGCTTCATCTAAGAGGGCTT